>JAJFBM010000021.1 GCA_020697135.1 Rickettsiaceae bacterium | reverse complement strand
AGAAAGCCGCTGCCACGCCAAATACTATAAATACAGCCTGCCCTATTGCATCACAAAATATAAAAATTTTATCTATTAACTCATTATGGAAATGCTCTTCATCACTTCTATATTCAATAAACCTTAAGAACATGAAGCCAAGTAACGCAATAAAAATTATGTAATAGAAATATATAGGCAGTGCCAAAATACTTGGTCTGTCTATATTAATAATAATATCTCTTATTATTCCTCCACCTACAGCTGGTAAAAATGTAAAAATAATAGCACCTAACAGGTTGGTATTATATCTTGCTGCAATAATTACCCCTGTAATAGCAAAACAAATTATCCCTAAATGACTTAATATAGTAAACCATTTAGAATAAAGGACCTTGATAAAATTTACAGGATAAATATATTTTTTAAATATTGCATTAAAATCGGCTGTTCCATGCTGCTGCTTAATTATATTATTAAATTTTTCAACCATATCAATACTTACTGTTTTTTTACTAAACGCAATATGGACAGGCGCTTTAACCTTTAAATCTATCTCGTCAATTTTATCAAAATAATTATGTTTTAACATTAAAGCCCGCGCAGCTTGCTGGTCGTCGATGAACCCGTTTATCTCCCCTTTAACTAAACCTTCTAATGCAGCATCACTCGATTTATAACTTACAATATCTTCCTTATTCATTGGGTCACTAAAAAATGCATTAATAGCTGGATCTGCATAAACAACACCTTCTACTACTCCAAATTTATGACCTTTAATCCTTATACTCATAAGGAAGTCATTAAGGTTGATAAATTTTAAATAGGTCGAATTTTTTAAGGCAAAAAATGAATATTCTTCAAATCTATAAGGAATTGAATAATGAAAATATTTTGCTCGCTCATCTGAGAAGCTTATATCTAATGCTAAATCAATTTCTCCTTGCTTAAGACTATCAAATTGCTTAGACCATGGGATATTAGAGTACACTATTTCTACCTTTGAATCTTTAGAATAATGTTTAAGCAGTTCGATATCCAGTCCAATAGGTTCGTTCATTATTGTATTAGATGGCAAATAATGATAAGGCTCGTTTAATTCCCATGCAGCTTTTAACATAGAGTTATCTTTTATCTCTGGACATTCTGCTTGCGTTTCAGTAACCGAAGATAGCACTTCGGTAGATAAAGCAGAATTGCTTGAGAAAGCTATAATGAAAAATAAGACTATAAATTTATACATAATATTTTTTAAGTTTAAGGCTGATAAAGTTGGATACTAATTTACTAAGTATAATTAATTCTTAAATTGCCTAATTATAATGCTTTTTTGTTATCTCATGCAACATAATTGATATAGGCTTATTCCCTTATAAGACATATATTAATAAATTATTAACTATGTTATCATATTATTTACCTAACTATTTAAGAAAATAAAATGATTATATATACTAAAAAGAAAGGAATTTTACATAAGCAGCATTTAGCTTTAACCGATGATCTTCCTAAAAACACTGCTTGGATAGATCTTATAAATGTTTCTTCAGAGGAGGAAAAAAAGCTAGAAGATTATTTTAAAATAGATATTCCGACGCCAGAAGAAACTAAAGATACTTCTGTATCTAATAGGCTATATGAAGAAAATGGCGCTATATATATGACTATTAGTCTGTATGTTAGTAATGATGGCGACATTTACGACCTAGAGCTACATACAATAACTTTTGT
The DNA here is from genome assembly GCA_020697135.1 of Rickettsiaceae bacterium. Lineage (GTDB taxonomy): Bacteria > Pseudomonadota > Alphaproteobacteria > Rickettsiales > Rickettsiaceae > JAJFBM01. The sequence goes on along the minus strand of JAJFBM010000021.1, from coordinate 19,662 downwards.
ATTATATAAGGATTTAATAATAACGTTACGTGATATCGAGTTCGATTTATTTGAAAATATAGGGCTTGAACACTCTAAACATATGCATGATGATAAAATATGCTTCTCTGTTCTCTTGACTCTGCTTGAGCGAATCATCAATGAAGGCGCAACTTCGCTTGAAAAAATTGCCCATCGTTTAAACAAACAAAACGATAATTTAGTTGATAGCTCACCAGAAAAAAATACTAACGAAAATAGTTATAAGACCATATTAAACGATATTACAAAGGTTGGTAACTCAATCTCAAAAACTCAAGAAAGTTTAGTAACATTTAATAGAATGCTCACTTTCTTATCACAAATAGATTTAATGCGCCATCATGAGAGTTTTCATGGTCATATAAAATTATTTTTAAAAGATATTAGCGCTTTACGTGAGCATGCAAACTTCCTTTCGAGTAAAGTTAATTTTTTACTTGATTCTACGCTTGGCCTAATAAATATCGAGCAAAATAATATAATAAAGATATTCTCAGTAGTGTCGGTAATATTTACTCCCCCAAGCTTAATCGCCACCATTTACGGTATGAACTATGAGTTTGTGCCTGAATTTAAATGGCAATTAGGCTATCCATGGGCCCTGACGTTAATATTAATATCTTCTATATTGCCTTATTATTATTTTAAAAGGAAAAAATGGCTGTAATATTTATCTAAGCTAATTGTGGATATTTATTAGGATTACGACGATAATAGTCAGCATATGGTTTAAATCTTTCTTCCTCCTCATCAAAGCTAAGAGTTTGCACTAGAATATCGTTAAAACCACCTTTGTCTTCAAATTTTTCCAAGCGAACTTTCTCAATCTCAGCAAGGTCTAAACCTTGCTTCAAACATATTGTATATAGTACTTCCAAGACATCGGCGAGCTCTTCTTTCAGCTCATCATTATTTTTTGCTTCAAGAACTTCTTTAACTTCTTCTTGAAGTTTATTTTTCAAAGCATCAATAAGCTCTTTGCCTACTAAGGATTTACTTTCAACTTCTACTCCAGCTTCTAAAATTTTTTGTAGGAGTTTATCTCTTATGATTTTATTTAATAAAAACTTTGGCATAGTGTTACTCGAATATATCTAATTGCCTATTTTGTTGCAAAGTTGATGGGAGTGGCAGGCCTAAATGCTCAAAAGCATTGTTAGTTAAAACTCTTCCTCGCGGAGTACGCTGCAGGAAACCTATTTGCAGCAAATATGGTTCGATAGTTTCTTCTACAGCATCTCGTTGCTCAGATAATGCTGCAGCAATAGTTTCAACCCCAACTGGCCCACCAAAATAATTCTCTGCAATAAATCGTAAATATCTATGGTCGTTACTATCAAGCCCTACTTTATCTACTTCAAGTCTATTTAATGCCCCATCAGCATATTGTGCAGTTATTGTATCAGAGCCTAGTACTGAGGCAAAATCTCTAACTCTTCTAAGTAACCTTAAAGCAATACGTGGTGTTCCTCTTGAGCGTCTTGCTATTTCTTCAGCACCTTTAATTTCTATTGGAGTATTTAAAAGATGTGCTCCACGCAGGACTACTTGTGTTAATTGCTCTACATTATAAAAATTTAACCGAAGCGGAATTCCAAAGCGATCTTTAAGAGGGTTGCTAATTAAGCCAAGACGAGTAGTTGCCCCAACAAGGGTAAATTTTGGTAAATTAATACGTACAGTTCTAGCAGCAGGCCCCTCCCCTATAATAATATCGAGGACAAAATCTTCCATAGCAGAATATAATACTTCTTCAATATTACTATTTAGACGATGTATTTCATCAATAAATAAAACATCATTTTCTTCAAGATTAGTCAGTATTGCAGCTAAGTCGCCAGCTTTTGAGAGTATAGGGCCAGAAGTTGCTTTATAACTTACTTCCATCTCTTTAGCAATAATTTGCGCTATGGTGGTTTTACCAAGGCCAGGCGGGCCATATAAAAGAGTATGATCTAAAGCTTCACCTCTTTTTTTAGCAGCCATAATAAAGATATTTAGGTTCTCTTTAATATGGTCTTGACCAATAAATTCATTTAAAAGTTTAGGTCTGAGTGAGGCTTCATGATCGTCTGTACTTGCATGTGCATGCAGTAAATTATTTGTATCCATATTTATCTAGCAAATTGTTTTAGTGATTTTCTAATAAGATCATTTATGTTAATCTCTGGCTCATTATGTATTACCTCTTGCACAACCCTATAGGCATCAGCTTTATTTATACCAAGATTTGCTAAAGCAGAAATTGCATCTTGGCTGATACTTGTTTGCTCAATTTTAGTGCCAAGCTTACTTACTACACCTGAATCAACCGTATAAGCAGCGCCCATAACTTTATCTTTTAACTCAATTATAACTCTTTCCCAGATTTTTGGCCCAACGCCAGGTAAGGATTTATAAGTGCTTTTATCATTTGCTGCTATTGCATTACTAATTTGCTCTGGAGAAAGAGCCGACAGAACAGATAAAGCTACTTTTGTACCGACACCTTTAACAGTAGTAAGTAAAAGGAATATTTGCTTCTCACTAATATTTGAGAAACCAAAAAGCTGAATATTATCCTCTCTAACATGTGTCTCAATTAGCAGAGAGGCAGCAGTTCCTACCTCTAATTTTCCAAGCGTCTTACCTGAGCAAGAAACTTTATAACCTACTCCGCCTACATCAATTATCAAATAATCTTGAAATATTGAGTCAATTTTACCGTTTAATTTACCAATCATAAAAAAATATTTATTTAAGCGTCTGTATCTATATAATTATTCTTATATTAATATATAATTGTTTTTATAGATTTGAAAGTTTAATTATGAAGTTGATTAAATGCATAATAAAAAACCTTATTTAATTGCCCTTGCTGCTACTGTAATAAATAGCTATGATTATGCCTTATTTGGCTTAACTGCCGCACGGTTATCTAAAGAGTTTTTTCCTGGCGATAAAGAGATTGATGCTTTATTTAAATATTTCATCGTTTATGCAACTACCCTTATAATTAGACCTTTTGCTTCATTATTTTTTGGCATGATTGGCGACAGGCATGGCCGGGCTACTGTGCTTAGGATGGGTTCTGTTGGGATAGCCCTCCCAGCCCTCTTTATTGCATTTATTCCACCTTATAACACAATAGGTTACGTCTCAACCTTGTTATTTATAACCTGTAGAATCTTAATCATTACTTTCCTTGCAGGCGAAGCAGATGGTATTAGGATTTATATCTATGAAAAATTAAGTGAAAAAAGAAAGTTTTTTGGCAGCGGCTTAGTAACTGGTTGCAGCCAAGGTGGATCTCTTATTGCAGCTTTTGCAGCATGGTTTTCAGGGCTTGATTTTTTACCAGAATATGCATGGCGTTTTAATTTTTTCATAGGGGGAGTATGCGGTTTAACTATATTATATTTACGTGAATCATTTCAAGAAACCGAAGAATTTCTTGAATATAGAAAAGTGGAACGGCTTGATCCTCATCAAAAAATTTCATTTACTCATTTAATTTCTGAGAATATTTCATCTCTTTCAAGCATAATTAAAGAGAATTTCACTGCTTTTGTAAGATCAACCTTAATACAAGGGGCTATTGGTGGAATTTACCATTTCCATATAATTTTTTATAGCCTATATGCAATTAGCATATTAAAGCTCCAACATGAGGATTATATAGAATTCATTAGATTACTTACTATTTTTGCCTATATGTGTTCAGCAATATTTTCTGGCCTACTTCATGATAGGTTTAAACCTAAAATTATAGCGTCAACAGCCTTAATATTAAGTATTTTGCTATCGCTTATAAATATGAAAAATATTGCTAATTCAAATTTTAACCCTTGGCCTATTATATTAATTGGTGCCTTAACTCCATTACATACTACTGCTTTATTTGTCTTTCTAAAGCAACAATTCCAAACCGGGGTAAAATATAGATTATTTGGCTTTACTCACTCCCTGGGTTCTGTACTAATTTCTTCTACTACCCCTATAATTGCTATCAAAATATGGGAAACTAGCCATGTTAAGTGGCTACCTATAATCTATTTAATTACTTTAATGTCTTTCTTATTATGGCAAGTACAAAGTAAAAATTTCGGCACTGGGGTTCAAAAATAGCCATTATTTAATCTCTCTTAAAGCATAGCGAAAATCTTGTGTTTGGACTTATTAAACGAAATGTAGTATATTATTATTACAATAATTTTTTATAACCATACGTTGATGTTCAAAAGAATCATTCAAAGATACACAGATATCCTAATAAATAAGCTTAAAGCACTAGGCTTGATAGAATATTGTATGGCTCAGGCTGAGCAGTATGGAATGCAATATAAAGCTTTCTCTATATTTGCAATTGCAAATTATACTTTTCCAAATTTTATGTGGTCTCAGGGGATAGTTAATGGTTATACTGTAGTAAGTTTAAAATACATAGCTGGAATATTCTGTGCAGGGTTATTGATAAAAGAAAACTGGCCAAAAAAAATACAGAAATATTTTCCTCTTTATTGGTATATGACACTACTTTTCTGTCTCCCCTTTACGATGACTATTATGGTTCTAGACCATAATTTTGCCAATGGCTGGATTGTAATAACTTTACTTTCTATATTTCTTCTTGCTTCATTAGTTAGCTGGAAAGATTATATATTGATGATGACATTTGGTGTGATGGGCGCTGTTCTCTTTTTTTACATGATGGGTGGGAATCCTAGCCTTTCAGAACTTAAACGAGAAACAAAATTTTGGTGCACATATGCTATAGTATTTGCTTCCTTAATAGGTCTAATTTTCACTAGAAATAAAGAATTGTTAGAAAAAGAAAGAGATGAATCGGCCAAAAGTATCGCTGGTATGATTGCTCACGAGGTCAGAAATCCTCTTTTTGCTTTAGGGGGGGGTATTTATGGTCTTAAGAGAGCCGCTTCAAATAAAGATATAGATAAAACTAATGAAATAATAACTTTTCTTGATAGAACATTACAAGAAACAAACTTTACAATTCAAATGATTCTAACTAAGCTTCGTGGAATTGATGCTGACGATCATTCCTATAGTAAATATTCCATTAAAGAATGTATCGAAGAAGCTTTAAAAGAATATAATTTTAGCGATGGTGAACGTGAAAAGGTAACATATAGTTGCCATAAAGATTTTTTATTTAACGGTAATAAGATCCTAATGAAACATATAATTTTTAATTTATTAAAAAATAGCTTAGGTTTTATCTCAGGTAATCCATCAGCTACTGTAACAATAGAAACCTTAGCCTTGGGGCTTGAAAATATTCTTATTTTTAAAGATACAGGTCCTGGTATTAAATTAGAACGTATCGATAATCTTTTTAAAAGTTTTAAATCTTCTAGGGATAATGGTACAGGTTTAGGTTTATATTTCTGTCATAAAGTAATGAAAAGCTTTAATGGAGGAATTACATGTACCTCTGTAGAAAACGAATATACTGCTTTTATTCTTTCTTTTAAACCTCTTGATTATTAATCCTAGTTATGAAATATTTTTATCGAGCCATCTACTCTTTAAGGCATTTACTTCAATTTTTATGTAATATTGACTTCAAAGGTAGTAGAAGATTTTTGGCTTGCTTAGTTATTATTTCCATTTGTTCTCTTATCTTTACTTATAGAGAGATAATAAATAATCAAGGAGCTATTATACCTGATCCTAGTAAAGTAATAGGATGGGTGCTTATAGATTTAATATGTTTTCTACTGATAGCTTTAATATTATCGAGAAAACTTTTTCAAAGTTGGGTTAAACAAACAAGAGCAGATGCAGGTTCTAGGCTGCAAAATAAAATTATCCTTACATTTACATTGATTGCTATCGTTCCTACCATGCTTGTATCAATATTTTCTGTATATTTCTTTAACTTTGGTATCCAATCTTGGTTCGATAAAAGAGTAACAACTGTACTTGAACAATCAATAAATGTAGCAGAATCTTATATAGACGAACATAGGATTGGGCTTAAAGACACTGCTGCGGCTATCGCAAAGGATTTAGGCGAATTTTATTATGAGTTTATGCATAGTCCTGAATTATTCAGGAATATCGTAGAGACTCAAGCAGAAATTAGATCGCTTGATGAGATAATGGTTTTTCATGCGAGTAATAATAGGATTATTGCTCATTCAGCCTTAAGCTTCTCACTCGCCTTTGAGATTATTCCTATGCATATTATAGAAAGAGCTGAAAAAGGAGAAGTTGTAGAAATTAAATCTGACCCTGGAAAAATAAGAATGCTTGCTAAGATAAGCGGCTATAATGATGCTTATTTACTTGTTGGTAGGTTAGTTGATGAAAAAATTATAGATTATATAGATAAAACTAGTGGTGCTGCTCAAGAATATGTACGTCTTAAAAGCCAAATTAATGGCTTACAAATAAAATTCTCTATTATTTTTATTATTATAGCAATATTACTAGTTGTTGCTGCTATAATTGTTGGTGCTGTATTTGCTACTAATACTGTACAACCTATTAGGAATTTAGTGCGCGCAACTGAAAAAGTTAAAGAAGGGGATTTATCGGTTAGGGTTAAAGAAGGCCCTAAAGATGATGAAATAGCCATATTATCTTCTGCTTTTAATAGAATGATTAAGCAGCTCGAACACCAACAGAAGGATCTTGTAATTGCTCAACGTGCTTCAGCTTGGGCAGATGTCGCAAGAAGGGTAGCGCATGAAATTAAAAATCCACTTACACCTATCCAACTTTCATGCGAAATGTTGCTGCGGAAATTTAAAGATCAAGTAAATGATAAAGAAGTTTTTACTAGATATAGCTCTACTATTCTGCGACATGCTGAAGAGATAAGACGTATTGTTGCAGAGTTTGTTGATTTCGCCAAACTTCCTTCTCCAAAATTTGAGCTATGTAATCTTGTGGAGATAATTAAAGAGTTTGTTGAATCTAAAAAGGCTATTAGTGATAAATATATTTATAATTTTATATGCGATATTAATAGTGCCGCATTTATGTGTGATAAAGTGCAAATTGGTCAAGTATTAAATAATTTAGTAAAAAATTCGGAAGAATCTTTAGAAACTAGCAGTTTACCAGAAAAAATAATTTCTTTAGAATTAACTTCTAACCAACAGGAACTAGCAGTAATATTAACTGATAATGGTAAAGGTTTTCCACCTGATCTATTGGATAAAATCACTGAACCATACTTAACTACTAGAACAAAAGGAACTGGACTTGGTCTTGCTATTGTTAAGAAAATCGTTGAGGACCACTCTGGAATCATACAAATTTCTAACCTTGAATCTGGGGGAGCATGCGTAAAATTAATTTTTGAGACTAAAGAATTAAGCAGAAAGTTAAATTAAACCTCAACAAACGTTAAGGCTTTGAACTTTATTAAGTTATTTTACTATAAAACTACAATAAAACTATAGAATATGTTGCTTTCTGGTTTTTTAATAGTTAACTTAATTATTATACGTTAGTACTTAGCACGTAAAATATTAATTAAAATGTCTTTTAAATAAATTTATTTGGGGGTTTGGGTATCTATGTCGCTAGACGTACTTGTAATTGATGACGAAACAGATATAAGGGAGCTTATATCTGATATATTAAAGGAAGAAGGGTTTAATGCTAGAAGCGCTGCAAACAGTACCCAAGCTTTTGAAGCTATTGCAGAGAAAGTTCCTTCAATCATAATTTTAGATATTTGGCTACAAGGTAGCGACCTTGATGGCTTAGGTATACTTGAAATTGTTAAAAAAAGATATCCATTATTACCCGTAATAGTTATTAGCGGTCATGGTACAATCGAGACTGCTGTTAGTGCCATTAAAATGGGCGCTTATGATTATTTAGAGAAGCCATTCACACACGATAAGCTCTTAATATTACTTAAAAGAGCATGCGAAGCAGCTAAGCTTAAAAGAGAAAATTACGATTTAAGGACAAAAGTTATCGATAAAACAGAAATTATTGGTACTTCTGCTGCAATCTGCAGACTTAAATCTGAGATAGAGAAAGTTGCTCCAACTTCGGGGCGCGTAATGGTAAATGGCCCTGCAGGATGTGGTAAGGAACTAGTCGCACGCTTAATTCACAAAAAATCTCGACGTGCAAATGGGCCATTTATAGTATTCAGCCCTTCAGGTATGAACTCTGAAAGGATCATGCAAGAGTTATTTGGTGAACCTGAAAGACATGATAGTAATGGAGTTTACGCAAAAAGAATAAGTATTTTAGAAGCAGCTAATAATGGAACATTATATATTGATGAAGCAGGAGATCTTCCGCTTGCTGTCCAGAATAAACTTTTAAAATTTTTACAAGAACAAATATTGGAAAAACCAGGTAACCAAAAATTTATAAAATTAGATGTTAGGATTATTAGTGCCACCGCAAGAGATCTTCAACAAGAAATTATCAGCGGTAGATTTAGACAAGATTTATATTATAGATTAAATGTCGTACCTATTAGAGTACCATCACTTTCAGAACGCAAAGAAGATATAGCATTACTTGCTGAGTATTTCATTAAGCAGCTTGCTAAATTTTCAGGGTTAAAGGAAAGAACTTTAACTGAAGAAGCAATAGCAGCCCTTCAAGCATTTGATTGGCAAGGCAATATCAGGCAGCTTAGAAACGTCATTGAGTGGACTTTAATAATGAATCCATCAACACCAGGCGATGGAAATGTTATTAAACCAGATATGTTACCTGCTGACATATTAAATAATGGACTTACAATTGCAAGACCTGATACTAATCTTGATATGTTATCAATGCCGCTCCGTGAAGCTAGGGAAGTATTTGAGAGACAATATCTTTCTGCGCAGATGAGTAGATTTAATAATAATATCTCTAAGACTTCTGCCTTTGTAGGCATGGAGAGATCAGCATTACACAGAAAGCTGAAATTATTAAATATACATGCAGCACATGGTAAAGGCAGGGAAGAAGATAGTCTTGAAGAAGAAAGCGATATGTATACTAACTAGTAGTATTTATCATTAATCGTTATTTGAAATGATATAATTATCTCCTTGTAATCATCCTCATATTTCTATTATGAGGATGATAATTCATCATAAATTTAATTAACAGTAGCTTTTATATTTTCTACTTAAGGAACTAATTTATGCAAATAAAAAGTTTTATTTTAGTTATACTACTTCCTTGGCTCTTTAGTGCTTGCGATAACAAGATTGTTGGCAGTAACCTTATGGCTCAAGATATTAACGATAAAATAAAGAATTATGTTGCTGAGCGTAATGGACGTGGAGAACAAGTAGACCTTAAAGGCAGTTTTGGCAGGAATTTAAGAGGTTTAAAGCTTTCTAATCTAGACCTGTCAAATGCTGATTTATCAGAAGTAGATTTAAGCCATTGTCAATTTTCAAGAGTCTCACTTAGCAAGGTTAATTTTACTAAAACAAGATTAATTAACTCTATAATTCAAGAAAGTGATTTCTCAGAAGCAACTTTAGATAATAGTAACTTCATCCATGCAGACCTACAAGCTTCAAGCTTTGAGAAAGCAACTATTAATGAGGTTAATTTTATCAAGGCAACTATCGATGATGCTGATTTTAGCTCAGCTATAATAAAAAATACGAGTTTTCAAGAAGCAAAGCTACATAACGCTAAATTTATAAGTAGTAATATATTTAATAATAATTTTAAGGGAGCAAGCTTAGTTGGGGCTAATTTTCAAAATTCTAAATTAGAAAATGCTTACTTTTTTGGCACTGATCTTACTAATACTAACTTTCAAAATATTAGTACTAAAAATTGCTTCCTTGAAACATGCGATATTAGCAACAGTGATTTTAGTGGTAGTAATATTCAAGATAGTTTTTTTAGGAAAATGGTAGCAAAGAATGTCAATTTTTCTAACGCAACTATGCAGAATAATGATTTTACAGGAACGAATTTTTCAGGTTGTGAATTACAAGCAGTGAATATTAATTCAGCAAATTTTACGGATACTAATATTACTGATTGTAATTTCGGCCAGGCAAAAATCCAAAATTCACGCTTTAACAATGCCACATTCCTTGGAAGTCTATTTACTGAGGCTGAAGTAAAAAACTGTGATTTTACTAATGCTCAACTTAATGATACAATTATTCCTGCAGGGACAAAATAAAGAGAAGGCTTATTTTTTATAAGCCCTATATTCAAGATAGACGTTTATTCATCGTTCATCATAAAATTTTGTCCTGCCAAATTTAACTGTTCTACTATATTTACATCTGCTTTTAGCTCACTTAATTCTTCGATTATATATTTACACTCTAATTGCTTCAAATGATCTTGATAAACATTTAAAACTATATGGCTTTCGAAAATTTCATGTGGTACTTGCTTAAACCCCTCAGAAAATTTATAAGCTGCACATAATGCTAAAACTTGCTTATTTATGGAAGTTATATCTTTAAATATATCTTCAATTACCTCATTAATAGAAGACTCTATAACTCCAAACTTCTTGTTAAGGAAGTTTTTCATATGATCGCAAGTGTTTATTACCCCTTTCTCATTAAAACTATTATAAATTATATCTAATATCGCTATTTTGGCTTCTTTAATACTATATTTCTTATTTTGATTTAATGCTATATTATTCATAATTAATGAAAATGAAATTGATTCTAATTTATTTTCAAACTCCAAATAATCATAGTATTTTTTAAATAATTTCTCACCAATATTTTTAATAATCTCTGGCATATATTCATATAAAGGTTGCTCTGTATTAGTAGGCACTTCGCTTAAATCCTCAAGCATAAATTTTTCCTATTTAAAGTTAATTAAAGAATTATACTTTAGCTTTAATTACTTGCAAATATAATTTATTTATCTTTGAGTTTTACTATATAATACTTTTATAAGCTAGTTTATTAAGAAACTATAAATATATTGCAATAAGACTATATGTAGGCTAACTTTAATTGATGAATTAAATATAATTCATTTTATTACAATATTAAATTACTTAGTTAAAACTAGGAGAAAATTATGAGAAAAGCATTTGAGAAAAATCTCCAAAATTTTTTAACCCAAGCTAAAGAAGTTCAACTTCTTGACACTGAAGCAGGGCGTGAATGTAAAGATCTTGCTGGCAAATATAATGTCCCCTTCATGAATGATGGCAAAGCTGATGCTAAATGCCCTGGTATTATGAACCCAATAGGTGAGCAACCTAAAATAGAGTTTCAATGGGGAAATCCTTCACATAATGAAGATAAACATACGAGATGGAACGAATTCCGTAATGCTCTTAAAGCTTATGATAATTTTGTAAACAACAATGAATCTTTTAAAACTGATTTCCTTAATCTTAAAGTTCATGGTCGTGTAATGTTTGACAATATTGCTAAAGTAAATAACAACCAAGAAGCTCTTAAAGCTATTGCACTATTCGCAACAGAAGGCTTAAATATGGATGAAGTACCTTTTGGTAAAGGGAGCGCTAAAGTTTCAGATATTTTCGGTCATTATATAGCTTCGGATATTGCTCCTTATATTATGGTAACTGAAGAGGCTACAATGGAGAGAACAGAAGATCCAGCTTTGTCACTAAATAATAACAATAATATTAAGCAAAAAGATTCTGATATTATTAGGCAACAAATAACGGAAGCTTTTGAAAGTGGCAAAACTCCAGAAGATATAAAAGATTTACTACAAATTTATAATGCTGTAAAAACTGAAGAGAAGATTAGTAATAGCTCTCATTCTTTAACTAAAGAGCAGAGCACTCCGCAAGAGTCAGAGGTTTCTGGAGATGTAAGCCATTTAACTGATTCTGACTTTGCCGGTCAATAATATATAAACTTTTATTGAGAGCGGTAATTGTAATTGTATTCTGAAATATTACCGCCTCACTAATATTACACTTCCTAGTGTCTTCGCTAGTTATGTGGTATTTTTAGAAAATGAGACAGGCAGAACCGTAGGGTAAAAATTATATTTGAGGATTAGGTTGACGCAGAAAACAACTCTCAAAACTAGGTTTCAAAAGAAGCCTACTCTAATAAATTTCTATAAATTTCAAATTTTATTCTTAATGCAGCACCTAATTCCATTTATTATTTTTCAAAATTTGAGAAATACTAATTATGGAAACTATTGATAATAAAGAGATTATTAAAACCATCTGTAAAGCTAAATGACTTTCGTTTCTCACAGAACTTGCAGATTCATTAGAAAAAGAAAATGTTAAATTAGATCAAAACAATATTGAAGATGATAGGAAGTTTAAAGCTGTGCTCTGCAATGTAGCAACCTAATAATTACTACTTTACCCTTTAGCTTTACTTTGCAGAAAACCTTAATAATTATTGACACTTTAATAAATTTATGTTAATACAGTTGCATTAGATTAAATTAAGGTTAAATAATGAAAAATATAACTGAATTACAAAATGTACTAAATCGTCTTGGCTTTCCAGAGTTAGAAATAGACTCTAACACAGTTAGAAAACCTTTAAAAAAAGCATTTAACAACAAGGACAAAAAAGCCGTAGATGTTTTACTAGATTATGTAGAACATATAGATATGAGTATAGGAAGGGATGGTACGCCTCTTAGATATGCAATAAAACAGTGTAATTTAGAAATTGTTAAATTAGTAGTTGCACGCGGTGCAAATATAAATAGTTTTTATCCGCTATGGGGTAATACACCTCTCTCGTATGCTGCAAGTATTTATGGTAACCATGAAATCGTAGAATATTTACTAGACAGAGGTGCAAAGTTAAATACTGACGATATAGGGGAGATATATATAAAGGACGACTATGGGCTTTATAAATCTCTCCAATTTAGAGCAAATTTTTGTAATGAAAATTTTAATGCAGAAGCGAAACCTCAGTTAAAAAACTATCGTTGTTATCAGAAATACATACCTCCCTTACACAAAGCCTCATCGTTTAGTGAAATTAGAAATGACGTTAAAAATAATATTGAAACAATTAAGCTTTTGATATTTAAGGGTGCAAATATAAACGAGAAAGATTTTTCGCGTAACACCCCACTTTATTATGCCTTAAAATATCCAACTAGTAATCAATGTTATGATGAGAAAAGGCAAGGAGTAAAAATTTTACTTGAAAATGGAGCTGATGTTAAACGCTTAGCAGATATTAACCCTAATAACAATTATGAATACGATTTTTTTAGTTATACAATTGGCAAAACATTTAAGAAATTAGCGCATGCCTTAAAAGACGCTGAATATAATCCTGGTTCAATATCTTTAAAAAATATCTTGTCTGATAACGAGATTCAAGAACATAATGAATTCATTATTCTTGCATTAAAGGCGCAACTATTTATAAACACAAATGTTTTAAATAATGATAACACTATAAATTTCATTAAAGAAATCAGTCCTGACTTTGGGTTCACTGAGATTAAGCAAAATCTACTTAAAAATGGATTGCCAGAAGGGTACAATTCTTTAAACCAGTATATTGATAGTTTAAAAATTAAAATTGCGAATCAAGACGTACTTTCACCAAATGCTAAAGATTTTATAGATGGCTATAACAGTAAGTTAAATGAATTTGCACATGACGCAAACTCGTTATCAAACCTTACAGTGACAAGATTATTTGACTCAGTTATCCATGGTGAGGTTAGCTTTGATGAGTTTAAGTTACTTGTTAATAATGATCAAATGAAAATGGTGTTCAATAATGCTTTTGAGAAAGGTACCTTAGTCTTAACCCAAGAACAAATGAAGGTCAAAAATGATTTAGTAAAATTTTGGCAGGAAGAAGAAATTTTAAACTGTTCTTCTGAGGCTACGCAAAAAGATAGCGGTATTGCTGACGAAGCTGGAAGAGCTGAAGCTACCGAAGATTTTCTTGCAGGCACTGAGTCAAAATTGTTTGACGATGTTGAGTAGTTAGATCTAGATTTTTGTTTTGATTTAAGAATAATAATGTGAGGCTTATCACCCTAAAACCACGGTGATAAGCCCTTTTAAATTACAACCCAAAAAGTAATCTCTCTGGGTTCTCAATAGCATCTTTTACTTTTACAAGGAACGTTACAGCTTCTTTACCATCAATGATTCTGTGATCATAAGAAAGCGCAACATACATCATTGGTCTAATTTCAACTTTACCATTAATTGCAACAGGCCTTTCTTGAGTTTTATGCATGCCAAGAATACCTGATTGTGGTGGGTTAATAATTGGAGTGGAAAGAAGTGAGCCATAAACCCCACCATTTGATATAGTAAATGTACCGCCTGTAAGTTCACCCATACCAAGCTTGCCTTCACGTGCTTTTTTACCAAGCCTTGCAATTTCAGCTTCAACTTCAGCAAAGGTCATTTTATCAGCATCTCGCACTACTGGAACCACTAAACCTTGCTCTGTACCAACGGCAACACCAAGATCATAGTAGTTCTTATAAATAATTTCATCACCATTAATTTCTGCATTTACGGCTGGAATCTCTTTTAATGCTGCAACACAAGCTTTGACAAAAAATGACATAAAGCCAAGTTTAATGCCGAATTTCTTTTCAAATTCATCTTTATATTTTTGCCTAATTGCAATTACGTTAAACATATCAATTTCATTGAATGTTGTAAGGATAGCTGCAGTATTTTGTGATTCTTTCAGGCGATCGGCAATAGTTTTACGTAAGCGAGTCATCTTTACACGCTCAACTGGCTTATCACCACTTATAGCTGCAGGTTTCGTGCTTGATGAAGGGCTGCTAGCAGCATTTAAAGCATCAATCTTAGTAATTCTACCGTCTTTGCCGGTCCCTTCAATATTTGCAGGACTTAAATTATTTTCAGCAACAATTATTTGCACTGAAGGAGGTAAAGCTTCTGCTGGATTTAGCTTATTGCTACCTGCAGATGGTGCTTCAGCTGAAGCTACTGGTGCGGCAACTGGAGCTGTTGCTGAAGTGGTCCCCTCTGCGCCGTCTTTAATTACGCCTACAACTTCACCAATTTTTACAACATCGCCCTCTTTTTTAGCTATAGTTTCAATAGCGCCAGCGGCAGTAGCATTTACTTCTAATGTTACTTTTTCTGTTTCAAGCTCAAGTAAAAGCTCATCCATTTTAACACTATCACCTGGTTTTTTATACCATTTTAAGATTGTTGCCTCTGTAACAGATTCGCCAAGTGCTGGTACCACTATATCAGTCATGTTTATTCTCCTAAATTCAAAGATTTTTTGATAATTTCGCCTTGCTCAACTTGATGTACGCTTAAATAACCAACTGCAGTTGAAGCAGAAGCCTTACGCCCTATATATTTTAACTCATTACCTTTATAAGATATTTTCACGAGAACATCTTGAATTAATGGACGGATAAACATCCATGCTCCCATATTTTCAGGCTCTTCTTGTGTCCAAACAACTTCTTTTGCTGAGGCGTATTTTGTAAGTATCTCACTTAATTCCTTTTCTGGGAATGGAAAATATTGCTCGATCCTAATTATTACAGTATTTGTTAAGGCTTTCTCTTCTCTTTTTTCAAATAATTCATAGTAAACTTTACCACTACAAATAATTACTCTCTCGACCTTTGCAGCTTGAATATTGGCATTTACTTCATCTATTACCGGCTTAAACTGGGTACCAGCTCCTAGATCTTCTATTTTAGAGACTGCAAGCTTATGGCGAAGTAGCGATTTTGGCGTCATTACAATTAATGGCTTCCTAAATGGTCTAAGCATTTGCCTACGTAGCAAATGGAAGAACGAAGCAGGTAATGTTGGGTTAACTACTTGAATATTATCTTCTGCACAAAGTTGTAAGAATCTTTCAAGCCTTGCTGAACTATGCTCCGGCCCTTGACCCTCATAACCATGTGGCAGTAAGCAAACAAGCCCATTCATACGCAGCCATTTAGTTTCGCTTGCGGCAATAAATTGGTCAAACATGATTTGTGCACCATTAGCAAAATCACCAAATTGTGCTTCCCACAATACAAGATTTTTAGGGTTTTCAGAGGCGTAACCATATTCAAAACCAAGTACTGCATATTCCGATAAGTTACTATCAGCGACTTCATATGAAGCTTGTCCTTCTTTTAAATTATTTAAAGGAAAATATTTAGCGCCTGTTAGTTGATCATGGAGGACAGAATGCCTATGTGAAAATGTTCCCCTGCCAGCATCTTGACCGGTGAGCCTTACTTTATAATTTTCAAGTAATAGTGAGGCAAAAGCAAGTTGCTCTGCTGTTGCCCAATCAATTTCAGATCCAGCCTCTAAAGATTGCTTACGATCTTTAAGCAACTTCTCAATCTTCAAATTAATATTAAAGCCATTTGGTACTGCACAAAGCTTAGCTCCAAGCTCCTTCAAAGTAGCAACATCAACCCCTGTAATGACGTTATGCTCTCTTGAATCTTTAGGCATTGTCATACCTTGCCAGTTACCTTTCAAATAATCAGCTTCAGGCTTAAAATTTTTAGATTCTTCAAATTGTTGGTCAAGATGAGTTTTAAATTTTGCTTTCATCTCATCAAATTCGTTAGGCTGTATAACTTTCTCGCTAGCTAATTGATCTGCATAAATCTGACCAGGCGTTGGCTTCGCTTTAATTATATTATACATTTTACTTTGGGTAAACATTGGCTCATCGCCTTCATTATGGCCATATTTTCTATAGCAAACTATATCTACAACAGCATCTTTACCAAATTTGTTACGGTAAGCAAGTGCAAGTTTTGTAACAAATATTACTGCTTCTGGGTCATCCCCTGAGACGTGAAATATAGGTGCACCAATAATCTTTGCAATATCAGTCGCATATCTTCCAGGGCGCGAATCTTCAGGATTTGCAGTAAAGCCAACTTGGTTATTAATTATAAAATGCAGTGTACCACCTACTGAATATGGCTTAAGACTAGCCATCATTAACGTCTCAGGCACAACACCTTGGCCAGCAAAAGCAGCATCACCATGAACAAGAATTGCAAGACTATTTTTCCTTTGTACGTCACCTTTTATATCTTGCTTAGCTCTAACTTTACCAGTAACAACAGGATTTACTGCTTCTAGATGTGATGGGTTTGGCACTAATGATAAATGCACCTGCTTTCCAGAAGATGTAGCAAAATCTTTAGAATAGCCCATATGATATTTAACGTCACCTGCAATGCCAAGATCAGTTGGGAAAGCGCTTGCTCCTTTAAATTCATACATTAAAGCACTATAAGGTTTACCCATTATCTTAGTTAAAGTATTAAGCCTTCCTCTATGCGCCATACCAATGACAATATTATCAATATTTTGACCTGCGGCAAATTCTACTGTTGCACTCATTGCAGCAATATAACTATCTCCACCTTCAATAGAAAATCGCTTAGCACCAGGGAATTTAGTATGTAAATATTGTTCAAAACCTTCAGTCTCTACTAAATCTTGGAGAATTTTCTTTTTATCATTATTTGTAAATAATTGAGAGTTTATAAATTTCTCTAACTCATTATAAAGCCAAGTTTTCTGTTCGAAATCATCAATATGATTCGC
The DNA here is from genome assembly GCA_020697135.1 of Rickettsiaceae bacterium. Taxonomy (GTDB): domain Bacteria; phylum Pseudomonadota; class Alphaproteobacteria; order Rickettsiales; family Rickettsiaceae; genus JAJFBM01. The sequence goes on along the minus strand of JAJFBM010000021.1, from coordinate 2,135 downwards.
TTCAAACCCTACTCTGCTTGCATAAACTTGCTTTAACTTATTTAGCAAGTCCTGCGTTTTATATTTTGTCTCACCAGCAAATTCTATCTTTGATGTTGCTTCTTGGTTGAGCTCGTCAGCGGTAATACCAAAAAATTCGCTATTGAGACGTAACTCTTCAGCACTTGGCACTTTCTCTAACCCTAAAGGATCAAGCTTTGCAAGATAATGCCCCCTTTCTCTGTAAGCAGCAATTAGTCTTGTTATTTTTATTGCAAGAGCATCAGTTGAGCCTGAGGCCTGAGCTGCTCCTTTTGGAGCCTTTATTTCTTCCTTCTCAGCACCAATTATTACACTTGCACGTTGATGTGGCCAAGAAGGCTTCTGTGATTTTTCGTTAGAATAATTCGAGAAAAATTGCCTCCATTCCTCACTTACTGACGAATTATCATGCAAATATTTTTCATATAATTCTTCTATAAATACTGCATTAGCGCCAAATAAAAAGCTGCTTTCTTCAAAAATTTTATTTTTACCCATTATATCTCTCTTAGGTCATAAACACTGAGCATATTACCTTTTGGCATAAATATTTTCAAGCTTTAAACTGCAAATTAACCAGTTTTCATAGCTTAAAATCTATATAGTAAATAAATATACATTATCTCATATAATTATAAAGAGTATAAAGGATGTTTATTAATATTGTTTTAATAATAAACAGACAAGAGCATAAAATCTTTGTTAACTAGATTAATACAACGATTTTAATTTAATTGCTTCAAAAAATATTTAGTTAATCAATCAAGAAAAGCAAATATATTAAATCCCCTTAATAATTTCGTTTAAAAGTTGTAAATTTTATGCTATATTAAAATTTTTGAAACTATAAAACCTAAAAAACTTTTTAGAGGATATATATGAGCTATATAGATTATTTTATAATAATAGCCTACTTAATATTAACATTAATAGTAGGATTATGGGCAGGTAGAAACGTTAAAAATATTAAGGATTACGCTGTAGGAGACCGTAATTTTACTACTATTACACTTGTTATGACTATTTGTGCAACTAGCATTAGCGGCACCTTAGTTATGAATTGCGCCGGAGAAACTTATAAAATGGGCTTAATCCATCTATGTGCTTCCTTAGGTTTAGTATTAGACGGTTTAATCGTTGGCTTTATAATTGCTCCTCGTATTAAATCTTTTCTAGGGTTGATCTCTACTGGCGAGGTTATGAAAGAAATATATGGACAAACCGCACAATATGTAACAGCGATCTCTAGCGTCCTTGCATGCGTAGGTCTCTTTGCTGGACAAGTGAAGGCACTCTCAATATTTTTTAGTTATTTTTTTGACCTACATGTAACTTTTGCTACTTTCGTGAGCTGTTTTATCATTATTCTCTATTCAAGCTTTGGCGGAATTCGTGCAGTAACTTTCACAGATATTTTACAGCTTATCACCTTAGCAGTTACAATTCCTATGGTGTATAATGTAGTACTTAATGCACTAGGTGGTTATGAGCAATTATTTAAGACTATACCTGAAAGTCATACGCAAATTTTAGATCATCCTTCTTTTATAGAATATGCAATTTTATTTTTAGTTTTTGCTTTTCCAGGAATCCTTCCAACGTCGATACAGCGAATGTTAATGGCTAAAGACATAGAACAGGTTCAAAATTCTTTCCGAACTGCAGCTTTTGTATTATTACCTTATATCTTCTTCGCTAGTATGGCAGGCCTTGTAGCTTTATCCCTTAAACCAGGACTTGCTCCAAGCAATGCCTTTATGTATTTAATAGAGGCATATATGCCACCAGCACTTAAAGGAATGGCAATTATTGGAATAATAGCGGTTGTTATGTCTACAGCAGATTCATATGTTAATGCAGCAAGTGTTGCATTTACTCACGATTTAGTAAAACCTCTTTTAGGTGAAAGGCTTACAGAAAAAGCTGAGCTTAATATTGCTAAATTATTCACCCTTTTTAGCGGTTTGCTTGCAATTTTTACATCTCTCTCATTTGGTAGCCTCTTAAAGCTTGTGTTATTTGCGCAAGGTCTTTATGTACCAATTATATCTGTTCCTTTGTTATTTGGTTTATTCGGATTTAGATCAAGTCAGCGAACCTTCCTTACTGGCGCA
>JAJFBM010000020.1 GCA_020697135.1 Rickettsiaceae bacterium | reverse complement strand
TATAATATTAACTCAATTACTACCTTTTACCTTTGTGCAAGACTCCGACGCTTAGTAATTAAGGAAAAGAGAAATTATAGACCATACCCATCTTTTTCTATAGGCTTCAGCGTTTCGTTATTATAAAGGGTAATAGTTTCGGCAAGAAATTGAGTTTGAGAGAGGTAATGCGATAAATGACGCAAGGCATTTCGCAGCAACTCATTAAAAATTATATGCCAATCTTATAATTGCTTTGTCAGCCATAATATCAGTTCATCATCTAATGGCACCTTCTCTCCATATTCTACTTCTTTATAATTATAGGTAATACCAAGACCATTAGGTTTATAGCCTTTACTATAATAGAGCCTTTGCGCTGAACCATAACCACTATATAACCCAACGCCTAGCCCAACTATTGTATACTTATTCTTAGCTTTTTCTTCGGCTATTTCAAGAAGCTTTGAACCAATTCCTCTGTTTCTAAATTCGGGCAAAACATTTAAATCCATAATCTCTGGAATAGTATTTTCACTGAAAGGTTTATACTCTGAATTATACTTTAAAGTAACATAACCAGCAAATATATCATCAATAAAAGCAAGCCAGATATCTCGCTCACCTTCATCTTGTTCTTTTAAATATTTTTCATAAAGCGTAGGTGGCTTGTCCCAACCGATTGCAGCAAAACTTGAGACAATTGCAAGTATATCATCTCGACTTAGCTGCTTTATCTTAACCATAATCTCTTCTAACTACTCAGAGCTTCAGCAACTACATCTGTAAACTCATAATTACCAAATACTCGTTGTACATCATCATTATCTTCAAGAACATCTATAAGCTTCATTAACTTTTCAGCCTTTTCTAATTCATCAACAAGGATTGTATCCTGCGCTTTCCAACCAAGATATGAATCTTCTGGAGCGCCAAATTTTGCTGTAAGTTTCTCGGTAACTTCTGTCAAATCTTCTACAGAAGTATATATAGTATGATATTCTTCATCTGCTTCAGCGTCATTTGCGCCCACCTCTACAGCTGCTTCAAACATAGCTTCAGCAGTAGCAACACTGACTGGAAACTGAATAATTCCAAGTTTTTCAAACATAAAATTTACGCTTCCAGTCTCTCCTAGATTCCCCCCATGTTTGGTAAAAGCAGATCTAACCTCTGCAGCAGTACGATTCTTATTATCTGTTAAAGCCTCTACAATAATTGCGATACCACCTGATGCGAAACCTTCATAGCGAATTTCATCATAATTATCTCCAACTCCTGGATTGGCAGCCTGGTTTAATGCTTTATCTATTCTTTCCTTTGGCAGATTGTAAGAACGCGCAGCGGTGACTGCTGTTCTGAGTCTTGGATTATGATTAGGATCAGGAGTTCCACTTCTTGCAGCTGTTAAGATTTCTCTAACAAGCCTTGTGAATAATTTAGCACGTTTTTTATCCTGTGCACCTTTCCTATGTTGAATATTTTTAAATTTGGAATGTCCAGCCATAATATTCCTTAAATTTTGATTTTTACGTTTTTTTCAATTAAGCCTTTAGCGATTCTAGCTTTATACCAAATCCGTTTAAAATTAAATATAATTCATGTAATGGTAAGCCGATTATGTTAGAATAAGAACCACTCATCCATTCAATAAAAATCTGCGATATACCTTGTATTGTAGTGCCCCCACTTTTGCCTACCCCCTCCCCTATTTTAAGATAGTAAGCAATTTCATCTTTTGTAAGCCTTTTATATTTAATAATTGATTCAACAACTTTTGATGATTGTTTTATTACCTTACCACTCTCTTTTAATATCACACTTAAGCCACTATATACTTTATGCCTACGCCCTGACATAATGCTTAAACAATATTTTACAGTTTGATCATCAAGGGCTTTGGGTAAAATTTTTCTCCCAACACAAGTAACTGTATCGGCTGCAATAATAATACCATCTTCAATTTCTTTGGATGCTGCAATTGCTTTTTCAGTCGCAAGTCTTAATGCTACTTCTTTTGGCAGTTCTTTTGGGCGTTCAGACTCATCAATATCCATTGGAAGAATCAGGTCTGGTAAAAGTCCTATGGATTTTAAAAGACCAAGCCTTCCTTTTGAGGCTGAGGCTAGAATTAATTTAGGCTTCTGCATTGATTATTTATGTCTATGGATGATTCGCCCTTTTGTAAGGTCATAAGGTGTCATTTCTACAGTAACCTTATCACCAACAAGGATCCTAATTCTATTTTTTCTCATACGCCCTGAAGTATGAGCAATTATCATATGATCATTTTCTAATTTTACCCTAAACATTGCATTTGGTAAAAGTTCTATCACTGTTCCGGAAAATTCAATTAACTCTTCTTTTGTCATGTCTTTTTTATTAGATTAAGTAATTCATTTTAATAAGTATTTTATTCTTAAGCCCTTTTTGTATAAAATTATACACAGAAAAGCTATAACTAAAATAACGTTTAATAGAATTTTATATATAATTTAGCTATGAAAAGCAAGTATTAAGCAATTTAAATAAAATGTTTTATTGCGAGACTGGAGGAAAGTAAGTTTAAAAGCTCCAAAGGAGCAACTTTATTGTATGGTTTATCAAGTTATATAATTATATTTACAGGTCTTCTTATACAAGGACTTACTGCATAAGGATTATTCGACTCAATAGATACACATGGGCTTTTAATTTCATAAGGTCCTTTCTGCATACAAGAACTTATATTAACTATAGCACAGCACAAAATTATAAAACTAATCATCTTTTTCATATTAACCTCTTTAATTCTTGGTTAAAAGTTATTTTAATCCTTCGATTTAGATAAGAATGCAAGAAAATAGTAAAAGAAAGATTAATTTTATAAGTTAATAAAGTTATAATGAAAGATAAATTATTTCTATAGTATCTCAATAGCAACCCTAATTATCAGTAGAAAGCTCTCAATATCAGATAAACTTCATAAAATATGCAGTGATGAAGCAAAACACTTAAAACCCATTTCTAAGGAAGATTGGGGTGAAATTACCAACAAAATATAATAAAAAGCTAGCTTTAATAAAAAATATATGCAAAAATAATTATAAATATAATAATATATACTTCACTAATCCTAAAAACTATTGCAAATTTATTACAATAATTTAATATAGGGGTTAATGGTTAATTGAAAGGAATATTATGTTACTAAAATCTTTATTTTCTTCTTTTAAAGAAAATATTGTTTCAAAAACTAATCCTATATTAAAAGTTAGGTCGGTTAATGATATTAATAAAGTACCAATGATCACCTGCGAAATTCTTGGTGAAAATAGATATCAAACAATAAGTCTAGATAGTATATTTGCTGAAAAACAATTCCATTTATTTAATGATGATGATATAAATTTTTTATCAAAATTATATGCAAATAAGCAAGTTGGCTATAATCAACCCTTCTACACTCAAAGCACAAAATATTTTAATTTTATATCCTTACTTTTCATTTTTTTCTTATTACTTTCAAATGTTACAGCAGTAAAAATCAGTGATTTCTTTGGATTTGCCCTTCCAGGAGGAATTATTTTCTTGCCAATTCTATATGTCTTAAATGATATTTTAACAGAAATATATGGATTTTGGCAAAGTAGTAAAGTAATAATAATAGCATTCACTGTTTACATCTTATTTAATATCGGAATTTATTTTGTTGTTAATCAAACTCCAGCCTTTTTCTGGCATCATCAAGCAAGTTTGGAAAATATCTTTTTAACATCCCCTAGATTTCTCTCTGCTTTAGGTTTAAGTTATATTGTCGGGGCATTTATTAATGCTTATTTATTGACCATAATGAAGAAAAAGTTCAAAGGAAGGCATTTTGAAGTAAGAGCCTTATTAAGCACCTTAATTGGAGCGTTGCTTGAGAGCATAATATTTTGTACAATAGCCTTTTATTACAATATATCTTTAGATCAAATTTCCGAAATGATAATAACTTTATCTGTTATTAAAGTTTTATATGAAGCAATATTAATTACTTTTATCGCAAGGATAGTAAATTTTCTAAAAAAGCGTGAAGTTATAATTGAATAATCTAATTATTAGTGAACTTTTAATTTGAAATTTATACTCTCTTCCTTAAAAGAACATAATATGCCCCTTGAAAACCATGCTTGCGCCCTGCTTGAGTAAAACTAATAATAACAGGAATAATTTTAGGATTAGCTAAGAATCTGGGAAACTCGGTTCTAAGCGTTGCTTTTGCATGCGATAATTCGCCCTTCCCAGTAATGATTAGTATATAAGTTTTAGATCGCTTATAACATTCAATTATAAAGGTTTCTACTTCTTTTTCAGCTTGCTCAATAGTCAAACCATGAAGATCTAATGTAGCCTCAACAGAGACCTTTTCTCTAGTGATTTTACGTTTAACTTTATAATCAAATGGTTGTATTTCTGAAGTAATATTTGGAAGTTTAGGAGAAATATTAGAAGGCTTAAAATTACGAAGGCTTTTTTTCTCAATTGTTAAAGCCTTCTGTCTGTTATTTAACTTTTCAACATCTTTTTTAAAATTAAGCCATAATTCTTCACTATCCTTCTCTCTAGTCTTTTCGCTAGAATTGTTGAAACTATTAAACCATTCATCAAATTCGTCCATAAAGTTACATTAGTATCTTTCATTAGGATCGATAATCTTCACATGGCTTACAACTCTATCTACCCCTTTAACTTGAGCCGCAATATTTGCAACTTTCTCTAATTCTTCCTGGCTTCTAGCAATTCCAAAAAGGTAAACTACACTATCAAAAGTTATAATAGTATAATTTACGTATTTAATAGATTTATCTATGAATACTTTACCTTTTATTTGACTAGTAAACCATGTATCTTTTGCATAGCGGATTGGATTGATTTTAGCATTTTCAGGGTCTACTTGCAATTCGTTTACTACTTCCTTGACACCTTTTTGTTCCCAGCAAATTTCTACAGCTTTTAAAGCATCCTCTTCATGCTCAACGAACCCAGTAAGTAATACTCTTCCCTCATCAACTTTAACATCGACTTTGGCATATAATTCTTTAAAACCTTTACTTACCAATTCTTTTTTAATTTTAGTCCAAATTGTAGTGTCATCGATAGCTTCACCAAAGCTTCTATCTTTGGAAAGCGCTACTCCTGTAGTGGTGGCTGCAGCAAAAACTACAGGATAACACCCCGATAAAGTAAATATTAAGGCGATTAGAGAGGCAAAAATCTTCATATTTTTATCTATAATATTATTCTTATGGTGGGACCGAGAGGATTCGAACCTCCGACCTAGTGATTAGGAATCACTCGCTCTATCCTGCTGAGCTACGGCCCCATAGTAATTTGAAGACGATAATACTCAGCTTTTTAGGTAGTTGCAACTATTTTTATATTGGAGAATTTTTGTCAAATATATTATTTAACACAATGAATATTAACGATAAAATCTTTTGTCATTTTATCTAATTGATAATTTGTAAACATTTCATATGATGTTTGAGAGCCGTAAATTACACCATTACGTCTTAAGAAATCTCTTAAACCATCAAGACCTATCGCCATACCTGTTGTTTTATATATAATTTCAGGATTATCTGGATTAAAGTAAGTTTTCTTTGCCCTTATAACTCCAATAACATTAGTATTCTTATCAAGCAATGGCCCTCCGCTATTGCCATGTTCAATGGTATTTGTAAACTCAAGGGAAGAAAATTGCTTTATTGATCCCGGAAGGTTTCTCAGTAGCTGCGCTTCTTTAATTAAATATTGTCCTATTTTTCCATAATCTAAAGGATATCCTACTATAAATAGTAACTCTCCTTCTTTTAATCCCTCATTAGCTCTAAGGCTTGCAACTCGTGTTGAGGGGTTTTCTGAATATAATATTGCAAGATCTAGTTCTTTATCTCTTGCAACAATAGTTACCAAACTTGGTTGAATAGCACCTCTAACGGCAATATTCCGACAGCCATCAACCACATGTTCGTTAGTAACGATATAATTGTTATTAACAAAAAACCCAGTTCCGCTTGAAATTTCATATGATTTACCTGCTGCTAAATTGCTAAATCTAACTTTATCCCATAATGTTATGGCATCTTATACAATTATTAACTTAACTCTTTATAATGTTAAGGTATTTACGTTAATAAATGGTTAATGCTATAGTGACTTTTTAGCAATGATTTTATGATAGTGCTTTAAAGCTAAAGATTAAGCCTTGTGCAGAATTATATTAAGGAAGGAAATTTTTATTCAAAAAAGAATTTGCCAAGCAAGTTTGATACGCAGTAAACCTAAATTGGGCTCAAATTGACTTGCTTCTCGTGAAGGAACATTTTTAAGATAATACTCAGTAAAAAAATTTGCTGATGTATAAAGAATTTTGAATGGTTTATACTTTAGCAATTTTTTATCATAATTTTTTAAATTATCTTTTGCGCTATTTAATAAAAAAACAAGTTTATTATGTGGAAGATTAAATAACTCCCAGCCAAAATCGACCAGTAAATCATAGGATCTTATAAAAGCTATTATTGCATAAGCCCTAAAAAGTGCCTCTATTTTCTCATTTGTTGGGATATTAAGTATATTACAAATCAAATTTGCATAAGCAGCGCCAACAGGTTTTATATATGCCTCTAAAAATTCTTCAGCATCATTAAATTTCTTCTTTTCAATTATTAATTCAATTGAATTAATTAAATCTTCAAATGCTTTTGCAATATATTCTTTATTACGATTATAGTATAATAAACCTTGAGTTCGATTCAGAAGATTATTTTCCGTATAAGCAATATTTACTTTACCAGCAAGTAAATTATCTCTCCACCATGCGGTTCTGATATATCCCATCATGGTATCATTAATTATGAATGGTATTCGACTAATTTCGCTATCAAATTCTAAAAGCGTTGCTATATCTTTGCGCTGTGCTGGATCTTTTACACTCCTAAGCAGCATATAACGAACAATGTCACGATCTCTTAAATTTTCGATAAACGTATCCATTAATAGTTATTGTGTTATTTTCCTTAACTATACTATAATTCTTATACTAATATAAAGAGAAATCTTAATAAAAGAGTAAAATATTTGTAATTTTAACCCTAAGTAAAGCGATGTTAATAAATTATAATTAATAAATATTTAAAAATGTTGGAATGACAAACAAGGATCTCTAAATTAACAGAGATCCTTTTACTATTAATTAAAATGCTCAAAGATTTCCCCGGCATGTTTCATGCCTTCAAAAAAATTTGGCCCGTTTAACTCTTTCATTACTGAAGCACCCCCATGAGCAAATTGACCACCATACTCAATTGTGTCAGTTGAGTCAGCAGCAGTTTTTTTAATTTTACTGGATATAGAAGCACTTTTTGCTTGCACCAGATTATTTTGATCCGGAGTAATCGTAGTTCCAGCCATTCCTAAAATCTTTTGTGGAATACTTCTCTCTATTGTAGCTTTTACTATATCATAAGTAATAACAGCATCAACAAATTCTTGCACTTGAGCTTCTTGAGTAGATTTATTGATAGTTTTAAGCATCATAACAGTCATTAAATGTGCAGCATCTTCTAAAGCTAGTTTTTTTGCAGGACTATCATATAATTCCTTTGAAAATTTATTCTTACTCTTGCCGAAAAAACCAAGAACAGCATTTTTCTTCACTGGTTGAAGAGAAGTTATTATTGCTTGTTTCTTCAGCGTAATCTCTGCTGCAGCAATCTCAAGCACGGTTTCGAACCTTTTATCATAGCTAGCATTACCAAATACATGTTTAGCTTGATTTTTATCCCTAACATCTTTGATAGATTTTACTACAGAAAAGGCTACAGATAAAACTTCCTTTGCAATAGGCGGCATAAGCGCACTATTCGTAGCTTTCATAAAATCAAGCACTGGCAGACCGGATCTTTTAACTAATTTGTCGTCAAGTGTATTACAAAATTGCTTATAAGAAGCCATTGTAGCCATTTGAAAATGCTCAAAATAAGCTTGGAGAGATGGATTAGATTCTATATATTTCTTATCTTTTTCAAGCTTTGCAAGATCATAAATTTTTGCATCTTGCAGCACTTGCTCATGAGCGTCTACAACTTCATGATTATCTAATAAAATATTTGCTTCTATTTCTCTAACATTTTTTTTAATATCTTCTAGCTCACTTTGTGAACAGCTACTTTTATCAAATTTTTTATCTTTGAGATCAAGTTGAATCGATTTAACAAGATCTAGGGCATCTTTCTTTCTGCCATTATGGTAATATATCTTAGCTAAGTTACTTCTTGTTAAAAGATCCCTATCATCTTGATCTAAAATAATATTATAGTATTTTATGGCCTCATCATAACGCCCAACATTTTGTAGCGAGGAACCATAATTAACAAGCGCAAGCTTCTTTTCGAATTTTTGACCATTTTCAATAAGTACATTCTCATATTTTTCATAATATTCTATAGCACCCTCATAGTCGTCTAAATTAACGTAGTTCTGGGCAATAACTTCAAATATTTCAGCATAATTTGTCCAATAGTTAATTATTTCCTTTAGGATTACATTAGATTCCTCATAATTTCCAGTATGGTGGTAAATATTTGCAAGGCTATATTTAAAAAGTACATTTGCATTGTTTTTTGCTATTGCTTGCTTATAATATTCTATTGCGATCTCATTATTATCTAATAGATCATTTACTTTAGCTAATGCATAAATTGTTATAGTATCTTTAGGTAAACTGTGATTATTTTTTGATATTTGCTCAAATATGCTTTCTGCTTTTTCTTTTTCGCCTATACGATTTAAAATTAACGCCTTAGCAAGATTACCTACTACGCTATTTGGCTCTATTGCTTTTATCTTATCAACATAGTCAAACGCTTCTTCTATATTATTCTGTATTCTATTTACTGCTGATAAATAATATAATGCTTCGATATTTTTGGGCTCAAGGCTTAACGCATTATTGAAAAAATTTATAGCTTTATTTAACCTATTTTTATCATCAACAACAAAATTTTTAATCCCTTCAATGATAAATTCACTTGCACGCATAATATACTACCCATAATTATATTTAAAGTTACGAAAACTCCTTAATTATCAATTACCATAATAAAAATTAAAATCAACTATAAATTGTTTAATCAGCTATAATCTTAATTAAAATTTTATTATATTTAATCGATAACATTATTAATATATCATAAATTTTGTTAACGCTAAGTAACTTTTAATATAAATTATATTTATTTTCATATTTAAAATAAAAAACCGCGTTATTAACGCGGTTCTCTATTAAAGAAATCGAAGAAAGTTATTATTCACCAAGACCACCTTTTCCTGTGGCCGGCCCATTTTTGCCATTTGCCAAAGTCCCTGCTTGAGGCGTAACTCGTGATGTTCCTTTTACAGTTACACCTTCTATCACTTGAGTGAATGATGGATCCGTTGCACCCTTATTTGTAGTATCTTTAGCAGGTCCTTTTGTTCCTCTGACTGCATGTATGTCTTTAACAATTGTTTCACCCGAAACACCCTCAGCATTAATAATGTAATGTGAAGCTCCAACTTGTTTATTATCCTTATCTTTGATTGTAACTGTATATGCATCCCCTGCTGGCTTAATATCAACCATTTTTTGCATATCTTCTTTAGTCATCTGAGAATTAGGAGATTCTTTGTTATATTTTGCAGTTAGAGTATCAATTATAGCGTTCTCACTAGTTGGTCTACTTTTATCTATATCTGTAGGGTTAGGTTTATTAATTTTAAATTCAAATGGCTTTTCCAATGAATCAGCAGGCGCTCGATCTTTTTTAGCAAATAAAGCTGCTGTCAATTTTTTAGCTTGCTTGACCACTGCAGCAAATCTTTGTCTTGTGGTTGGTTTTGTAACGTTATTAATCGGTGGCTGCGGTGCGTTTACTGAAGCAGGTTCTGCAGTATCCACGACTTGGTTCTTAATTCTCTTATGTAGAATAGCATCAGCGTTTGCAAGATTATCTTTTATACCGTTTTTCTCATCTGGAATCAATGGCGGAGGCTTAGTAGGAGCTTTAGATGGCTTATGAGGCTTTTGTGATAAAAGGTTTTCGAGACCTTCTCTATTATCAACAACAGGTTGGGTGGCTTCTGGATGATTAACATTAGCTTCAGGTTTAGGCGTATCACTTTGCACAGTTTGAGAATTATTAGTATTTTTTTCAGACTCTGGAACTAAAGTTTGATTTGACGTCCTATCTTTAGACTTTTCTGTCTTTAAATAATCTCTTTCAATTTCTTTGGCAAAATCATTTAAAGCCTTAACACCATTATTAATTGTTAACGCACCATTAACCCCCACAATATATTCTTGTTTTTCATTGGGATCTTTAGGAGCTAAATTATCATCTTTAGAAATATCCGTATAGCTTTTAGCCTTACCTCCAGATCTCTTTACTGTACTCTTAACATCTTCTCTATTCATAAATCTTACAGCGTTAGGATTATTGATAAAGCTATTTCCAGTATTTTCTATAGACTGCATCTCACTCTTAATCATGTCTAGTCTTTTTTGACTTTCAATACGATTTTCATTAGAAATCTCGGTATTATTTTTAAGTTTTTCTTCAGCAGCAGTAATTTTATTTTTAAGCTCAATATGTGCTGCTTCAAAATGTTGCTTCAGAGAAATTTTTGATTTAACCCAAGTATGATCTTGGTTTTTAGCAGCATGCAGTTGCGTCTGATCTGGTTCTTTAGTTTTATCTTCCGCAACAAGCCTTTTTGTCATCGAAGGCTTTGCAGCTACCCATTTTTGAGATTGATTTGGCTGCTTATTCTGCTCCATATTAGGTTGCTGCTGTGCCCCATAACCCTGACCTTGTATATGAGCTTGCCCCATTGACTGTGATGGCTGCAAATATTGTTTTACATAATCAGGATAGGTGTCATGAACCTTTATCTGTCCATTCTCATAAGTTATATAATGCATTTTATCTGCAGCAAGCTTAATTGGTGGATTTGGCGGCTGAGGCTGACCATTTACAGTAAGATTTATAGTAATGTTTTTTCCATTGCTTGCAACATGTATTTGATATACATTTTGCATTGGGTGCATTACAACTGGGCCATAGCTCGCCTGTGGCGCAGGCATAGACATAGCATGCCCTGGCTGCCAAGCTGGATTCGGCATCTTTTGCGGCGGTAAATCGCCTCTTTGCGACCCCATAGTTTCTTGAGATTGCCCCCTCCTCTGTGGAGCTGTAAATCCTTGTGATTGCTGATTTTCTTGTGCTACATTTTGAACACGTGGCTTGCCTTTATAATTCTGGCAATTTCTGTAAAGCTCACTATATTGCGCAAAATTTACAGGGAGATTAAAACTCTCACCTTCAACACCAGGCTTTCTCTTACGCTCGATAAATATTGGAGCATCTCCATATTCTTTTGCCTTTTTTGGGTCGCTTAGATCATTTGGATGAACATATTTAATCTTATAACCTTCCTTATCATTACCTACCCTAACATACATTGGGCCAGGCGTATCAAAATCTGTCAAGTTCCCATCTTTATCATAGCGAAGGTAGAATTTTCCACCATCTAACTCTTTGCCATTTTTATCCTTTAAAGGAATGACTATATTAACAGGTTGACCAAGACCAGGTGTAGGGGTAGGTTTCCCTCCAACAAATAAGCCATTTTCATCAAGCTGAAATGAAGCTGTTATTTGCCCTGTTATATTCCTCATTTCAAATTTATTCGTCTCACCTTTAATAAGATGAGGAGAACTTATTCCATTTGTATCTTTGTTAGCTAAGCTCTCATATGCTCTGCTTTCCAGCGCAAATAATGCGTCATATGTTTTATAAAACATATCTTCTTGCTTTGCTAATTTTGTTTTTAGCTGCGCTAACTGCTCTGGGTCTAGGGTTGACGCTGTAGATTCATTAGCTAATTGTTGTTTTATAGCATCTATTGTTCCACGCTGATGCCAAAGATCTTCAATAATTTTCCCTCGCACATCAGTAACTTCACCATGAGCAACATTGAATAAGTTTTCTTTTAAATGCTTATGGATAAAGTCTCCATTCTGCATGGATGGGTTTTTAGCTGCGGCATTAGTTGCTGGAGCTGCTGGTTTTGTAGACGCTGGAGCTGTTTGTGAAGCTGTCTTATTTACTGGAGATGACGCTGACGCTGGTGCTGGAGCTGCCTTATCTGCTGGAGCTGGCGCAGTCGACTTAGCTGAAGCCTCTTTCGCTGAAGCCTCTATAGTCTCCTTATTCCTTTTGATTTCATCAGCGTGATTTAAAAACTCTTTAGTAGCACTTTCACTTAAGGCCATTATTTCATCTTTTGTTTGATTATCTTTAACAAGCTTATATATTCTTTGAACTTCATCTGGATTATTCTTATGATCCGTCTCAAGAAGTGTGACAAGATTTTGATAATGAGCCTTTTTTTGAATTGTTTCAAAATGTCTCATTAAAGTAGTTATTGTTTTCCTTTCATTACCATTTAATTTAGAGATATTATTTATAGAAGAAAGCTGTACATTTGCAGCATTAACACTTCCTCTCAATTGCTCTAATTCATTTTTCATTTCCTCTAAAGTCTTAGGTTGAGAATTTGCATTTTTACTCGCATTATCAGCAACTGGCTGCGCTGCTGGAGCTGGAGCTAGCGATGCTGCAGCTGTAGTACTGGTTGCTGTAGCTGGCGATGCTACTGTTTGAGTTGGAGCGGGTGCTGCAGCTGGCGATGATGCTGCAGCTGTTTCTGGAGCTGAAGCACTGGTTGCTGTAGCTGCTGAATTAGCTGTTGGGGCTGCATTAGATGCTGTATCTTTCGCCCCTTTCACATTTTGTCCTGCCTTATCTTGCTGCGCTTCTTGAACTGGCGATGCGGCTTGAGCTGTAGTACTGGTTGTTGGAGCTGCATTAGCTGCTGGAGCTGGCTGCTCTGCTGGCGTCTTTTGTTTGGTCAACTCTGATTTTTCTTCCCACTCATCACCTGTTTCTTTATTTTTTTTACTAAATTCATCCTGTTTTGATGCTACTATATTAAGTAAATTACTGTTAAAAGTGAGTCCTTTTCCTTGAGTGTTTTTTTTAGGTTGATCTGGAAGCTTTCTGTCCTGTGCATTTTTTAATGTTGTACCACTTCTTATTTGCGCTAGCAGATCACTTCTCATATCGCTTGATGGAAAACCTCCCGATAGTAGAGGCGAAGTCTGTGGACCATTTTCAGGATTTGAGCGTAAAGTCTTATCTTGAGTATTAATTGTATTTTCCTTATTATCTAAACTCTGCACTTGAACTTCCTTAGAATCTTTAGAAGGATCCTTATCATCTAAACCTTCTTCTTCATCCCGCAAACCCCTTCTTCTTTTCTTTATCTGCTGTATCAAATGTGTACGATCATTGTTTCGCACCGTATTCGATTGAAGAGTCGAAGGCTTTTTTGAACGAGTCGATGAAACCATCAAAGATGTTTTAGTTGGAGGAGGCGGTGGCGGGGGTGCGCCTGCACCATCTAGCAAGTCTGCCCCTTGTTGCCCCTGCTGATTTTCTTGCGCCTTATCTTCACTTCTTGAACCAGAGCTTTTAAGTCCAATATCTGGTCCAGTTGAGCTTTCTTGTCTCTTAGGAATGGCTGAGGCATATTCTGCTATAGCTTGATTTGGTGAATCTATTCCGAAATGCTCCTTAGCTTTCTTATTAATAAAATCATTCATCGCGTAGTAAGCACCTTCCGAGCCTATATTCGCTTGTTCTAATATTGGTTTCCACGAATTATATATTATTTGCTGCCCCTTATTGAGTTCCGAATACTTTGCCTCTACTTGATTCATGAGATTAGTAAACTTTTCTCTAGTTGCCAGGAACTCTTCATTAGTAGGTTTCGCTGCTCTACCATATTTTCTATTATTACCTTGTCCGCCCATTTTAGAACCTCGTATTCTATCTTAATTGTTATTTGCGACTTCCTGATCAGACTGAGAACCAACTGCTGTCGCTGCTAAATTTTGCATACTTTCTTTAGAAGCTGAAGCTTGCTGCAGTACGGGCTTTGACGTTGGAGCAGACGATGCTCCAACTTTAGTAGGTTTCTTAGCCTCAACCTCAATATTTCGAGTAAAATGATTATTTTCTAAATTTTTTTCCTTTCCAGCCATATCTGACTCATTATTTATTTTATAATCAAATGTTCTAAGTAATTATAAATAAGAAAAGTTAAAATTATATTAATGTAAATTTTACAGGTAACTGATACTCACCCCCTTCTAGTTTTTTAATGCTATAAGGGTGAGTTGGGGGAAAAGGTACTAACGCTTTCTGCCCACGTCTGGTTTTGGTTTATGTGGTGTATGTTTTCCTGTTGTTGAGGCGGCTTGCGCACCAGGAACAATATATTGCTGCATTGCTTGCATTGGTTGAGCGATTTGCGGCATCGATACAAAATTCATTGATTGGTTTTTAAGCTTTACAGGGGCACTGCCATTAACAGAGACAGTAGCCTTACCAATTACAGTTACACTAGTTACGGTTTGCATTACAGGCTGCACTGGATATAATAATATAGGCTGTGGAGCTGGCATAAAATATACTATTGGCTGAGGGTGCATTTGTTGCTGGTAATGTTGTTGTGGTTGCGCCATATTGTGCGATTGGCCTTGGTAAGGTTGATGTCCATATAATTGACCTTGCTGCATTCCTTGAGCTGCCACCCTTCCTTTATCATGACCTCTATATTTTTCGCACTGATTATAAAGCCCTTTAAACTGCTCTACATTCACTGGAAGGTAACTTTTCTTGCCATCGCGCTCAATGAATAATTTTGCATCTTTTGGATACTCAGCTTCTTTCGCCGTCCCAATATCTCTTAAGTCTAAATATTTAAGCATTTTTTTGCTTGGGTCTTGTGGGTTTGGCACTTCCATATATATAGGGCCAGGAGTATCGAAATCAGTAAGCTTTCCTTTATCATCATAATGCAGGTAAAGCTTCTTTTTATCGTTAACTTCCCCTTTTTCATCAACTAAATCTAAGGCCATATTAACAGGACCTTTGTTAAATTTAATATCAGGGGCTCCTTTAAGCGCACCTTTCGTATCTAATTGAAACTCCGCCAGAGGCGATTTTTCATCACCAACGAAAAATTTATCTACTGTTCCACTTTTCAGACTCGGCATATATAATGGGTTATTTTTGCCAAATTTTTTCTCAAGATTTTCGTAGGCTCTATCTTCAAGATCAAATAATTTTCCAAAAGTCTCATTATATTTTTCTTTTAAAGCAGCAACTTCAGCTTGGCGTTGTTGTAATTCATATTGCGCTCTAGGATCAGATATATTTTTTAATTCTGCAATTCTATTATTAAGACCAGCCATAACATCATGCTGATTCCATAATTCTCGCACTAAATTAGTTCTTTCTTGCTTGTATATCAGCTCTTGCTTCATAAATTCATAAACGGGATCACTCTGTAGTCCAGACCAAGCAGATGGGTATGAAGCATTTGAAGGAGACGCTCCTATATTTAAATCTGGTCGAGAATTATTATTTTCAGAACTTTTACTCTCAAAGCGTTCAGCATTCCTTTTTGCTTCAGCCTCTAAACGCCTCTCTTCTTCTCTCCTAATTCTCTCAGATGTGGTCAATAAATCTTGCAAAGCAGAAGCGACATTTGAACTAGTATGAGGCAATGTATGTTTAATTTCTGAGTCATCCATAGTTTCTGGAATATTGCTTCCTGCATTTTTTATCTTGGCCTTAGCCTTTTCTGCAGCTATATATTTTGTCTGTGCTTGCTGGCCTAGATTAGCAATTACAGCTTCACCAACGAATCGTCGCTGTGCTTGCGCTTGCTTCAGCTCAACTTGTTTTGCTTGCTGCACTTGAGGTATAGGTCTTAGATTATCTTCATTGTTAGAAAATAAATTTTTTAAGCCTGTAGCAGTTCCTTTTATATTCTGCTTTAGAAGCTGCGGAGAGGAAGTTTCGACTTTTTCATTCGGCTCATTTTGAGAGTTTTTATCTAGACCAACTACAAGTTTAGCATTACCCTTTAATACACCAACCCTTCCATTCTTAGCCAATACTCCTTCTTTAGTCTCTTTAAGTTCAGGAGCCGTAGATTCTTTAGCGGTGGCCTTGACTGGGTTTATACGCGGAGGAATATCGCTTTCATTACTTATTGATGTCTTTTTTTCCTGTGCAGGAAAATTCTTCTGAATTTGTCCATTAATCTCTGCTTCTTGACTTGGAGTAAATTTGCCTTTTATTTCACCTTTAAACTCAAATTTTTTACCATCAATATCTATAATATATATATCCCCTTTGGTAGTAATATTTACCTTTCTCCCAGGAATATGCTTTGTTTCCTCATTTTTACCTAAATACTCCATAATCTTTTTATGAAGAAAAACTGTATAATCGACAGCCATAAGCTTTTACTCAATATAATAATTATAAGTAATAGTTTAAAGCAGCGTTATTAATAAATGGTTAAAACCTTTAAGGAGTGAATAAAAGCGAAATAATATAAGATAAACTTAACTATGTACTTTAAGTTGAATTGCATAATGTTCAAGCTTGTTTTTTAGAGAATTTATTGTAATACCAAGAATATTTGCAGCATCATTAGTATTACCTAAGCAATAATCAAGAGTATTAATAATAAGTTCTTGTTCAACCTCTTCAATTTTTTTGCCTGTAAATCCTGAAGGTGTGCGGTTAATACGCAAATCTTCTGCTTCAATTTTATCCCCATTTGAAAGTAACACTGCCCTATGCATTGTATTTTCAAGCTCTCTAATATTGCCAGTCCAAGAATGGTCATTGATCGATTTTATAGCAGAGGAGGACAGGCTTTTGATAGGCAGTCCATTATTTTCTGAGTATTTTTTTATGAAGAAGTCACAAAGATCAAATAAATCTTCTTTTCTATCAAGTAATGGGGGTAATTTTAATTGAATTATATTAAGCCTGAAGAATAAGTCCTCACGAAAATTGCCTTTCCTTACCTCTTCTTCGAGGTTCCGATTAGATGTTGCAAGTATCCTGATATTAACTTTAACAGGTTCAGACCCACCTACTCTATCGAATTCTCGCTCTTGAATTGCTCGCAGCAGCTTTGCTTGCAACCTAATATCCATTTCACTAATTTCGTCTAAAAGCAGCGTACCACCATTAGCTTCTTCAAATTTACCTATTCTTTTAGTAACAGCTCCAGTAAAGGCTCCTTTTTCGTGACCAAATAATTCAGATTCTAAAAGATTATCAGGAATTGCAGCACAATTTACCTTAATGAACGCAGCATTCGCACGGTTACTTTTACTATGTATATAATGCGCAAGCACTTCTTTACCAGTTCCTGATTTACCAGTAATAAGTACGCTTGCATCAGATTTTGCAATTTTATCAGCAGTATATATAACCTCTTGCATTGCACGTGATTTGTAAACTACTGGCTTTTTAGTATCACTTATAGCCTCAAAGATACTACTTATTAATTTCTCATCTGGAGGAAGCGGTAAATAATCCTTGGCACCAGCTCTAATAGCCTGAACAGCGGCAGTTACATCATGGCTAAAACCACAAGCAAGGATAGGGATTGTAATATGTTCTAAATTAAGCGATTTGTAGAAAGCAGCAATATTAAACTTTACGTCGATAATAGCAAGATCGGCCCCCCTACCAGCACGAAGATTTTCTAAAGCTTCTGTTGTATCCTTTGCATATAAAACTCTTGCCCCACGGGTTAAAGCCATTTGAGCTGCTTTATCGAGGCCGCTATTAAGTTCACCAATAACTAGTAAACGCATATAAATCTTCAATTGTTAATTAATTTTATTATACTAAAAACTGACCCTTAGTAAACGTTTAGCCGTAACTCTCTAATCATTTATAAGATTATATAAGCATTTTTGCATTAATATATTTTGACTAGAATCAAAAGAAAATAACTACTGCTAAAACACAAAGGCAGATTGGGGATAGATATTTGATAGCTTGCATTCTGTGGCAATTATCAAAAATTTTAACGATTTCAGTGTTTCCTTTCGATAAAGCGACTTCTGAAGCAGTAAAACCAGCATTATTTTTTATAAATATAATTGCACCTTTGCTTAATAAATACTTCACAATATTTTTATTTCCACTCCAAGCAGCAGCATGTAAAGGCGTATAACCTTCCTTCGTAAGAGAGTTTATTTCAATTCCTTCATCTAATAGAGCTTTCACAATATTTAAGTTTCCTCTATAAGCAGCAGTATGTAGAGGAGTTAAGCTTAAAGTCCTTGAAGTTTTTGATAATGAGTTATAGCGAGCATTTATATCAGCACCTTTTGAAATCAACTTCTTTACAGCCTCCTCTGCCCCTCCTTTGATCGCAAAAATTAAAGGCGTTGCAGCTTGAGTGATAATATTTTCTTCATCAATATAATCATTATTTTTTAAATCAACAAATATACCTAAATCAATTAGTATATCCATCATCTCAATTTGATTATGAAATGCAGCGTAATGTAATAATGATAAGCCTTCTATTGTAAAATCTGAAATATTAATTGCTGGATATTGAGTTTTGATTTGTGTAAGCAAGAGGTGTAAATTATCTATATCTTTGGATTTTACAATATTTGTGATTTTATTTTTTAGATTTATGAAGGATAATTTGAGTTTTGAATAATTACTATTAAGTTCCTCTATAAATTCGGTAAGATTCTTATTTCGATAAGGAGTCTCTAAACCAAATAATAACGAATCTTCATTACTCGAATGGGTAATATTCTCACTTAAAGAATCTTTAAAATTGACTTCTTCATTTCTGTTCATAGATACAGATTTATTTTTATTTTAAACCACTCATGGTTACCTTATGAGATCCAGTGTACACTATAAGTTATTAAATACAATAGAATATTTGATAAAATAAATAATATTTTCCGCAAGGTGAAAAAGCTATTACACTATTATAAAAATGAGAAAATAATATGTTTTAGTCACTATTGAGAAGGGTTTATAAGGGCTATTCTTCAATGAAATTTGATTCCATTGCATTGTGACTTTGCTCACAAGTTGCTTTTATAATTTTTTTTGCATCTATTATATTATAAGGCAAAAATACTATTTCATCGATAGAAGAATTTTGCAGAATTTTTCTTGCTTCTTCAATTTTGCCATTAAGCTTTTCCTTATTTAATCTATCTTGATTAGCAAATTTAAAATTATTCTTATATAGTTCATTTGAGATTATAAATTCTATAAATGGCACAGAATTACCGACTTTAATCCATAATGGATGCTCTATATTATTTTCATAATCAAGTGCATTTAACGGTTGCCCTGGTTGACACTTAAAAGCAGTTATTGAAGCAAAATATTTTAAGCTATCTTCAAGAAGATCACTAAATGTTTTTGGAGGAGCGTGAATATTACCATTCATGTCTTTTAGATAAGCATAATTTTTTGCCACTGCTGCTTCCCAAAATTTTTCTTCTTCCAAATCGCTCAAATCATCCAATATTAAAACTGGTATTGTTTTTGCTTTAGCCTCAATACTTGCAAGTACACTATGATGTCCATCAATTAAGTATAAATAGCCATCATGTCCTTTAAACACAGGAATCGCTTCCCCAATAGAAAGCATACTTTTGCCATCGTTATAATTAATCCCCTTGGATTTAGCTAGTTTATTTGCAACACTAACTGAAGATTTCCTGATTTGAGTAGGGCGCAGCCAATCAAGGCTTACAAATATTTTATCGCCTGCAGAAAAATTATTATTAGCTTTATGCACGTTGTTTACAGGTTTCTGGTTTGTCGCCTCGTCTTTTGGAATAATTTTGCTTTCAGATGACATTTTTTCTTCTTTGATGAAAATTGTGTCAATATTTAGAGCATAAGAATAGCTAGATAAAATTACTATCCCGCATAATATGAATGATTTATAGATATATTTTAAGCTATTCATGGTCTTTAGCAAATTTAATTAAAACCATTGTAAGCTTTAAAGGTTAATTTTGCGTAAACGAGAAGCAGGTATTATAAAAATTTTTATTATCGTAAAGCCATAATTAATTGCTTACTTATAGAATTAATAGAAATTTAAAAAAATCTATTTCTTCCAGCTTTTATTATCAACTTTTTCACCCAAAACTTTATCTTTATGACCTTTGCTAGTAGATTCTTTTTTAGCCCTAATATCTTCTAAAGTTTTAGACCTCTTAATAAACCTCTCTGTATGCGGCTCTTTTCCTTTAGCCTTCTGTATAAAGCTTTCTGCTCCAAAACTCTTCTCTTCTGATTTAAACTTCTCAGCCCAAGATTTTAATTCTTTTGTCTCTTCTTCGCGGTTTGAAATAGGTTTATTACTTAACTCTTGTTTTATTCTTTTCTCTTTATAAGCCTCTATTTGCTTCTTAAATCCTTCTATTCCAGCAATTTTAATACCCTTGCCTTCCTCAATTAACTTCAGCTTTTCCTCTAAGGCCGGAAGAATGTCTGAAGCGAAGTCTTGTTCAAAGGACTTAGTTATATTTGGAGCATATTTTACGGTCGCAGAGTCTTTAGTTATGCGACCGTTATCATAAGTATCTTTATAGTATTCTGCAGCTTTCTTACCTATTAGATAGGTATACATTTCCTGCTGCGCTGTTATTTCATTAAAAGTGAGTTCTTGTTTAGTATAATCATTATATGGCTCTTCCACCGTTATAGAACGATTATTTATATCACCTTTATTTACGTATACATCTGATAAAATATTCTTAAAATGGTCTCTAGTATAGTCCCTTTCTTCATTACTTACTCTTTTAAAAGAAGGGATTATAAGGTCGCCGTATTTTCTTGATAGTTCATCAGCTCTAGAAGTGTTTTTAGAATTAGAAATTTTTTCTACATCATATAAAGCTCTAATATCCTTTGCAAAAGCCTTAAGTTGTCTAGTGGATGAGCTCTTAGAATCTAGCTCTAAATTACCGTTATCAATATTTTTATTAGGAAGACTAGTGTCGTTTTGATATACTTCTCTTAAAGTATCATGTAAAATTTCGTGCATAAAAACACTTTGTTCAAATGAGAAATTCTCTAAATTATTTGCTCTATAGGCTACAACAATATCATCTTTATTACAATAACCACCGCATATACTATTAGATCCACAATCAACAGCATATGCTTTAATAAAATTAATCTTTTTATTATCATCTTTCCCTTCATTAAGACGTTCAGCTATATGGCTTGCAAAGTATGTTAAATTTGCTTTAAGCGATATATCACCATATTTTGCTGCCTCTTCTGCTACCTGCCAAGCCTTATCAATTAACATATCTACCTCATACCTTCGAGAAGGATTATATGAACGGCTCCTAGCTTTTATTAATTCTGGCACGCTAAACTCATTTTTATCCTGCGGCAAATAAGGAAATGGCTTTTTTTGTTTATATTCTTCAAAAGTTTGATATAGAAATACTATTGTATCTTTGGCTTTTTCCAAATATTTTTCATTTAAATTATCCTGCTTTAAGAGTTCATTATACTTTTCAATAGCAGCTACATTAGGTAGCTGGTAATTGTTATCAATTACCATGGGATCAAAATCCGCATGAGCAGCAAGTATTTCAATAAACTCTTTCTGAAAGTTTTCTGCCGCTATATGAAGCGGTGTTTTACCGTCAATATTATCTTCATTAAGATTAATTCCATTTTCTATTAAATAATGTGCTAATTCAGTATTACCGTATTTAGCGGCTATATGAAGAAGGGTATCACCATTTTCATCTCTTTGATTTATATCTAGACCATTTTTTAAAAGATACTTAATATCTGCTTCATTCGCAAATACTGCAGCATATTTGAAAGCTTTAGTAGAATTAATATCAGCTCTATTATTTAAAAAAATATTAAAAAACTCTTTATCAGACAATGTTTCGTAGTTTGAAGGTATTTTAATTTGAGGTGAAAAATTATTTCGCGTTTCTTTATCCCCTAGAATTAATAGTTTAGCAATTTCTTTTTTTCCACTTTTGAAAGCTTCTTCAATAAGACCAGAATTAATATTTCTATAGTCAGCTTTATAATTTGTTTTATTTATTAAAAGTTTGGCTAACCCAATATCACCTATTTGTACAGATTTAATTAACCCTTCAATGGAATTAATATCACCTTTACTTATTAAGAGCTCTATAAAAGGTTTCATCCTGGCTTCAACAGCTTTAACCATTGGAGTGTTGCCATTTTGGTCGCGTTGGTATATATCTGCACTCCTTTTGATTAGGAGCTCTGCTAGCTTAATATCTTTTAGATCAATTGCTTTAAATAAAGGATAATCACCATTTTCATCTGCTATATTAGGATTAGCTCCATTACTAAGTAGTAATTCTACTGCTTTGAAATTTTTACTTTCTATCGCATCATGCAATGGGTAGAAACCATATTCATTTGACGTTTTAATATATTCTTTAATGTATGGTTTATTTATTAAATCTACTAGCTTGAAAATATTTTTATTATTTAAAGCTGTAAGAAATTGTTTATGGGCGAGCTCATAATTAACATGCATCTCAATTAACTCTTTAATTATATAGTTAATTAAAATTAAATCAGAAATAAGTTAACAATGAGTTAATATTTGTCACGAGTTTTGAAGCCAGGCTTTCATTTACCTGGCTAAATCTAAAGCAATTACAGAGAGATTCTAATCTAAGCGACTTTACTTAGTATAAGGCTTATATTATCTTCCGCAAGTTCAGTATTTACTTTAAATCCATCACTTTAAGTAGCATCAAACTTAGATAAAGTTTGCTCACTTATATAAGTACTAACCTAGATTCCAGCATTTGCTGGAAGGCATTGTTGTGTGGCTATAAAAGTCGCCCCATTTGTCATGACCTTAGGCTTGACCGCGGTATCGCCAAAACATCTATAAAACTTTCTACTGACATTATTGTATCTTTTAAAAGTAACTAATCAAATATTAAGCTGGTCTTTCCTCAAAAAATTATATAGACCATATGATATAAAGGTTATTCCTAATAAAACATTTAATAAGCTAGTCTCATAGAAGCCATATTTTACGCTATCATATATACACTGGAAGCCTATTATTAAGCCAAGGGATAAACTAAATAATCCTATAGGTGATATTTTATTTCTTTTATATTTCCCTATCGAATATATTTTTTTGGCTCTTTCTTCAATCTCAAGATTTTCAGCAATCTGCGTTTTGCAAATATTATCTTTGCAACATACTATACTTTGTATAAACTCACTACATTCCTTACAAAGCGCTTTTAAGCAATATTTACAGCTTCCACTGGCATAATTCTCTACGTGATTAAAACATTTCATAATATTATCTTTTCTCCTTTAAATATCTTCGAATGTATATTATTAACATTATATGTAAAATTTATATTTCACCTATTATCCGGATAGCTTAACTTTAACATCGTTATAATTTTTTTCTCTTAAGCAACTTTACTCAAAATAAGGCTGATATTATCTTCAGCAAGTTCAGTGTCAACTTTAAATCCATCACTTAAGGTAGCATCAAACTCAGATAAAGTTTGCTCACTTATATAAGTACTAAACTTATTTATAGCCTGAGTTATTGACTCATCAGCAGTTACTGCAAGCTTGATCCTATCAGAAACATCAAAACCAGCTTCTTTACGAGCTTGCTGAACTATTCGTACTAAGTCCCTTGCAATCCCTTCTTCTTCAAGCTCCTTACTTATCTCAAGATCAAGTACTACAAGCCCGTCATTTGATGCCATAGGCTTAGCGCCTTTTGCATCTTTTGGCAGCAAGGTTATGGCAAACTCTTCACCTTCTAATATCTCTCCAGCAATACGCACTTTATTATTATCAACTTTTTCCCACTGATTTTGTTTAGAGGCTTGCAGTAAGTCCTTGATTTTATGGGATAACTTTTTCCCAAGTAAGGCAAAATTTAAATTAAGTTTTATTTCAGCATAATCAGCCAAGTTGGATGCAAACTCTACAGATTTAACATTGACCTCATCTTCAATTAAGCTTATAAACTTATCTAAATTTTGTGCATTCTGTGTGACAACTCTAAGCTTTTTAAGCGGCTGGCGCACTCTAATATTTTCAGTATTCCTTATAAATAACCCCGCGCTACAAATATCTCTTACCCTATCCATAGTTTTCATGAGCTCAAGATCACTTTTAATCTCTGAAACATCAGGGAAATCTTGTAGATGCACGCTATTCTGTGGAGTTCTTCCATTCAGCCCTAGATAAATCTCTTCAGCAAGTAAAGGCAGTAGGGAAGATGAAGCTTTGCACATAACCGCAAGGCAAGTATAGAGAACATTATATGCTGATTGCTTATCTTGATCTTTCTCAGTTTTCCAGAATCTTATTCTGCTTCTGCGGATAAACCAATTATTCAGTACTTCGAAGAAATCTGAGATTGCATTATATGCAGCTTGCGCATCATAAGCATCCATACTTTTCTCAATAATTTCTACAGCATCTTTCAGCTTAGATAATATATATTGATCGAGCACATTGCTGGAGGTAAATTGTTGTTCTGCTCTCACCCCATCAGCATTTGCATAAAGCGTGAAGAAATGGTAGGCATTCCATATTGGCTTAATATGCAGTCGTAGCGCATCTCTAACCATCCTACCTTCTTTATCTATAAGCAAATCTTGCCCTTTAGTAATTGTTGAAGATAACATTGTAAGTCTTAGAGCATCAGCACCATATTGCTCAAAAAGCTCCATAGGGTCAGCATAATTATTGAGGCGCTTAGATAATTTTTGCCCACTCGCATCAAGTACTACTCCATGGCAGATACAATTTTTAAAGGGTGGTTTGTCAAAAAGCGCTGTACCAAGCACCATAAGCGTATAGAACCAGCCTCTTGTTTGCGCTACATATTCAGCAATGAAATCAGCAGGAAAATGCGTTTCAAACCATTCTTTATTTTCAAATGGATAATGCACCTGGGCAAAAGGCATTGAGCCACTTTCAAACCAACAATCAAAAACGTCTTCTACCCTTTTCATCATAGACTGACCAGTTGGATCATCAGGATTTGGCCGTGTTAAATTATCTATATATGGGCGGTGTAAATCTTCTACTTTAACGCCAAAATCTTTCTCTAATTCTTCAATTGAGCCGTAAACATCTATTCTTGGGAATTTAGGGTTATCAGATTTCCAAACAGGGATTGGCGTTCCCCAAAATCTGTTACGACTTATTGACCAATCTCTTGCATTTTCAAGCCATTTACCAAATATCCCATCTTTAACATAGCCAGGTATCCAATTTATTTGCTGATTCAGCTCAACCATACGGTCTTTAAATTTTGTAACTTCGACATACCAAGAAGGCACAGCTTTAAATATAAGTGGTGTATCTGTTCGCCAGCAATGCGGATAATTATGTAGATATTGCTCTGTCTTATGCCAGCTCCCCTGCTCTTTTAATTTAATAATTATTTTATCAATAGCGTCAAAAACTTGCTGTCCTGAAAAATCAGTTACTTCCTGCGTAAATTTACCCGCATTATCAACCGGGCAGACAAGTTGAATGCTATTCTTCTCACATAATATTTGATCGTCTTCACCAAAGCCAGGCGCTAGATGCACTACCCCTGTACCATCGCCTTCAACAACAAAATCCCCTTCAAGCACTATAAATGAGTTTTGATGACCCACAAAATAGTTAAATAACGGTTCGTATTTCAGCCCTCTTAGGTCGTTGCCTTTTATAATTTGCAGATTATTAAATTCTTCTGGAGTTATTGCGAGTTCCTTTGCATAATGACTTAGTGCAAATTTCCCTATGATAAAACAATCATCACCCTTAGGCACTATTGCATAATCAAGATCAGCACCAACTGCAAGCGCAAGATTTGAAGGTAAAGTCCATGGGGTGGTGGTCCAAGCCATAATCCTATACGAGTCATATTTTTCAGCAATTACAGAAGGCTGCTCAAGCAATTTAAAATTAACAGTTATTGCTTTGTCGGCTCTTTCGCGATATGAATTATCAAGCCTAGTTTCAAAATTTGATAATGGAGTCTCACAAGCCCAAGAATATGGCATTACTCTATAAGATTCATATAGCAAGCCTTTCTTATATAATTCCTTAAAAGCCCATAGAACTGATTCCATGAAGCTTTTATCCATTGTCTTATAATCATTTTTAAAATCTACCCAACGAGCTTGTCTGTTCACATATGCATTCCATTCGGAAGTATATTTCATGACAGAACTACGGCAATGTGCGTTGAATTTATCAATACCAAAGTCCATAATGGCATTACGGCCAGAAATTTTTAGTTCTTTTTCTGCACCCATTTCAGCTGGCAGCCCATGGCAATCCCAGCCAAATCTTCTCTCAACCCTATTCCCCTTAGTAGTATTATATCTGGCAAATGCATCTTTAATGAAACCTGTAAGTAAATGCCCATAATGCGGCAGGCCATTAGCAAATGGTGGGCCATCGTAAAAAATAAATTCATTAGTTAGACCATCTTTTTTTGCAGGCCTAAATTCAACAGATTGTTCAAATATTTTATTTTCTTGCCAAAATTTTAGTATATTTCGCTCTAGCTCAGGAAAATTCCCATTCACATCTACTTTTGGGTACGTCATATATTTATATTTTAATGATTATTTTATTATAAAAACATTCTTAGAATTGGTATGTCTGAAAGAGTTGGTAGCGACATTTTAATTCGACTCGAGATCTTAGCAAAATGTACAATTTTTGCAAGGCTTTTAGAGATGAATTCTTTTGTTTTGTGGTTTAGCTCGCTATCATCATTTAGATAATAAGCAATTGATGAAATATATATGCCTGAGAGCAAACTTCTTTTTGTATAGTAATTAAAATCTGTTGCTTTATCACCTGCATAATACCATATTAGACTAGCCAATTCCCAAGCAGCCTTAATGCTACTACACGCATTTTTAGGCGATAAATAATAATCTGCAGTTTTGCGCAAGAATAATTTTGAAAAACTTCCTTCAAATATACGCGCATTTAAAGCTTTTTCAACTTGTGCAGTGATACTTTGCGGTTTTGCTTTTTTTTCAAGATTATAAAGCATTTCTGCATTTGCATAATCTTCATAAAATTCTACTGCATCATCAACTCCTCTTGGGAAAATAAGCTTATAGTAAGCTTTTTCATGACCAAGCTTCTCTGAAGCCTCCTCCAATACTCTATTATTCCACCCTTCAAAAGGAACAATTTCTTTTAAAATATTTAAACATTTTTCTTTTGCATCAAAGCTATTTGTGTCTTTAGCGAAGAAATCTTTTATATTTTTATGGCTCATAATGTATATTTCCGTTAAAAATCCTTGACAACTATTATTATTATAACGATAATATGTTTTTAATTCAACCCTATAGATAAAGATGAAAAGGGGGTAAAAAGATTGATTTTAGTTCAAGTACACGCAGGAAATAAAGAAAAAGCGATCAGTGATCTTAAGCGCAAAATGCAAAGAGAACTCGTTTTTAGATCGCTTAGAGCGATGAGAGCTTACGAGCCACCATCGGTAAAGCGCGTGCGTAAAGACCAAGAGTCTGAGCGTAGACGTCGTAAAATGGAAAGAAAAAGATATTCTCAAGACTAATTAGATCTTAAGAATTCATCCGAATAAGCGTAAGGATTAACCTCCTTGCGCTTTTTTTATTGCTTGCATGAGTGCTTAAGCATACTAACTGACCTCTAATTTGTAAATTTTCTGCATCCCCCTTCTCCACATTGCGATAAATCCTCTAATGCTTATGAGGAAAATGAGGCTGACGCGGCTATTCTATTAGTTTCTGTAAATATTTCTAAATCCTCATAAATTTCCCCCTTAGTGCAGGCATTTTTTTCTATATTATAACCATTCGGTATACCAATAAATTTTAACAACTAACTAAAAAATGGGGGGGTAGCTCTCCACATACGGTCATTGCGAGCGAAAGCGTAAGCTGAAGCGCGGC
>JAJFBM010000019.1 GCA_020697135.1 Rickettsiaceae bacterium | reverse complement strand
TCATCTAAGTCGCCTTCTATATATCCGCTATCACTTAGCATATCAGTTAAATAGCACGCTATAATCCGTTCTTTATTATCTTGAAATAATAAATAGATTTGTTGTAAAACATACTCTTTTAATGATGTTTCCTTTGTAATATTTGATATTGGGTCCAGATCTTCAGAATTATATCTGATTTTTACATTATTTAGCGAGAGGCTTAAATCTTTATACGATGCATCATAATCAGCGGCAGAGGGTAAAAAATCTTCGTCATCTAAATAACCTTCCTCTATAGCTTCATTTGAAAATTCATTATCCATAGCTTCATCAATTAGAAACGGATTACTCTCAATTTCCTGCTTTATAAGCTGCTGAATATCTAGTGATCCTAACTGCAGCATATTTATTGTCTGTTGCAGATTTAAGCTTACTTTAAGAGTTTGTTTTAACCCCAGCTCCAGTTTCATTTATTATCGATTATAAATTCAATTAAAATCAACTTAACAGGAATTAGTTAAAGAAAGGTTGCATCCACAAGGTTAAATTTGTTATAAGATAACAAAATGGATGAGTGTGCTCTAACGTACACTTATCCATTAACCCATTAAAATATTTAAAAGTTTAACTGCGTTAAAAATTTGTCTATAGAGGTCTGAAGGGTAGATAATTTAGTATATAAGCTTTTAGAGGAGTTAACTAATTGACCAGTATTATTTTGAGCTTGGCTTGCATTTATATTAATTTCTTTGATATTATCTTTTATTCCAACGGTTATCTTAGAAGCATTATTCATATTTCCAGCAATTTCTGCAGTAACTGAACTTTGTTCCTCTACTGCTGATGCAATACTGCTAGAATATTGATTAACATTATCAATAGCATTTTTTATATCTTTTAAACCATTTACAACGCTTTTAGAAACTACTTGGATTCCTTCTACTTGCTTAAATATTTGCTCTGTGGCTTTAGTAGTTTCACTCGCTAAATTTTTAATTTCACTCGCAACAACTGCAAACCCTCTTCCGGCTTGCCCTGCCCTAGCTGACTCGATTGTTGCATTAAGAGCCAAAAGATTAATTTGTTCAGTAATATCTGTTATAAGCTCTATAACGCTACTAATTTCCTTCGCAGCCTGACTTAAATTAGTAATACTAACATCAGCCTTTTCAGCTTTTTCTACCATAGCTCTAAAAGCCCCAGTAGAATTAGTAGCTTGCGCTGCTATTTCCTTTACAGAGGCAGAAAGTTCCTCCGTAGCCGAGGCAACAACTTGAATATTTTGACTTGTAGTTTCAGAAGAATTGATAACATTATTTATAATATTAATTGTCGCATTGAAGGATGAACTTATATCCTCAGATGTATTACAGAGAATATTAGAATCATTTAGAATCTCGTTAAGTATATATTGGATATTTTCCTTAAACCCTAAGGTTAAAACTTTCATTTTTTGCAACTCATGGTTTGAGGTTTGAATACTAACCTCTTCTTTTTTACTCGTTGTCTCAGCAATGTATCTTGCCATATTTGCTTCTTGTAAAATTTTTAAACTTTGAGTAATTTTGCCTATTTCATCCTTATTTTCAAGGTATGAAAGATTAATAACATTTCCTAATGCAATTTCTTGAGCAGCCTCTACTACATCTTTTAATGGCTCAATTATGGAGGATCTAATAATAAAAAATGAGATAATAATCTGAATAATACTAAAAATGTTCAAAAAATATATCAAATTATTTAATCTATCCCTTAAAGATCTTGCATCAATAATTTTATCTTTAGTCCCTTCATCAATGGCTTCTTGTAACTCTCTATCTAACTGAATTAATTTATTAATTGAGCCCTCAAGCCTTGTTGTTAATTCATCTATATCGATCATAATATAAGCAATTTTTTTTAGCTCCTCATATTTAATGCTTAATTTTGCACTTAACTCTTCTTTTAATTTAGGGTTGCTTATTTTAGAAGAAATTGCTTCTTTTAATAAATTATAATTATGAATGACATTATCATATGCCTCTTTATTATGTTCTCTTTTAAGGAAAGTATATTCTGCTTGAAGAATATTGTCATATAATGCTATTATATTTTTATTAGCAATTTTACTTAGAATCGTATCGATTCCATGGTTACTGTGTAACTTATAAGCCAAAATTTTATTTTTATTATTTGGCGTTTTTTTATTATTTAAATTTAATAAATCTGACCTTATTGTTTGAATAGTATCTTTAATCTGCGCAGTTGTTAAACCAACTTCATTATCAAAATGGATAAAGTTATTATCACAAATTGAGTCTATCTCTTTAAGCAAGATACCAAATTCTTGACCATCATCTTCAAAATTTTTAGCTGTATAATCATCTATATAATTTTTATAGAGTAGTTTTGCTTGTAAAGCTTTATAACCTAGCTCTTCACGATGTATAGAGAGAGCTTCCTTTTGCATTACCAAGGTTTCATAATCATATTTTACTACATTATCATTATAATTATTCATTAATGCTTGAATGATTATTACTAATCCTATAAAAGCTAGATGTAGAAAAATTTTTACTGAGACTGATAAATTTCCTTGAAAACTTTTACTTTCCATAATTCCTTATATCCTAAAGTAATTAGCTATTATTTTAGATTATATATTAAATTTTATATAATACTCTTATATAGCTCAACTTGAGGTTGTTATTTATACAATGAATAGTAAATTTGCTTAAAAATTTGTTGATAGTAGCAATCAAGCTATTATATAAAACTACTAAGCCGAAATCATTAACACTATTTTAACCAAGAAAGTTTATAGTTATTAGGTTTCATTAGATAATTATTTGATATGTTAGGAAGAATAAGGGAATATATTAGGATAGAAGAAAATACATCTATACCTCTTTTTATCTCACTCATTGCAGCTTTAATTATTAGTAATTCCCACTATAAAGAACATTATTTTACTATAACAAGATATATAATGCATATTGATCTACTAGGTGTTGTGTATTTTGAGCCATTTATCAAGGTTTTTAATGAAAGTATAATGGCTTTGTTTTTCTTGATGATAGTTGTTGAGATGAAGCATCAATTTAGTAATGGAGAGTTTAAAAGTATAAAAGCTTTAACTTTGCCAGCTATCACAGCTGTTGGCGGAGCTATTATACCAATTCTTATTTATATTACCTTAAATAGGCACGAGCCTATCTTATTGAAGGGATGGGCAATTCCTATGGCTACAGATACAGCCTTTGTCCTTGGCATATTATCATTTTTTGCTAGGCGCATTCCGGCAAGCGCACGCGTCTTCGTTATTGGATTTGCCTTAATTGATGACGCACTGTCAATTTCCGTTATGGCGCTTTTCTATACAGCGCATATTAATCTACAACCCTTAATTTTTGCTCTATTCTTCATCCTATTATTAGCAATATTAAATAAAATGAAAATTAGGAAGTCCTATCACTATTTGATAATTGCTGCACCTTTATGGGTAAGTATTTTTCTCTCTGGAATAACCGCAACTATTGCAGGAGTAATTACTGCACTTTTTATTCCTGCAGATTTAGACGAGAATCACACATCTCCAGCAAAAAAAATAGAGAAGCAATTACATCCAATAGTTAATTACCTAATATTGCCCATGTTTGTTCTGCTAAATTCAGGGATATCCTTTGAGAATATTTCCCTGAATGATAAATATATATCTATGAGTCTAGGAATAATAGTTGGTTTATGTTTCGGAAAGCCAGCAGGGTTTCTTGGAGCAGCGTTCCTTGCTAATAAAATTCTAAAAGTATCATTGCCTGAAGGAATCACTAAACCTAAATTTATAGGAATAGGATTACTTACAGGCTTTGGGTATATAATAAATATATTTTTAGGCGATTTAGCATTTGATGATTATATGCTCGAAAATCAAATGCGCTTTTCTGTAATTTTAGGCTCACTTATAGCAGCAACAATAAGTTTTATAGTTCTCTATATTGTTACGAAACCTCAGAATTAGGCTCTATAATATCGTTGAAAGATTTTATTTCTCCAAGAAATTGCTTAATACCTGGTAGTTCTTCTTTACTTCCTACCATTTCAAATTCTAACGTATCTTCTTCCCCACAAGCCTCAGTTAAAGCTTTGATATATTCATTATAGTCTTTTGGGTTATTCTTTCTTTCGATTAAAGGAGAGGTAACTTTTGCTCTTAATTTCATATTCTCTTCTATTTTAAGTTAAATTTTATTTTTGCAGAACGCATTAATAAAATAAAATTAAATGGTTTATATTTAATTAATAAGCAATATATTTCTAAATTTTTATTGTTTAAAAAGGTTATTTTAATCCTTTCTTGGTAAAATTAACATTTTAAGATGGTAAATATAAGAAATAAAACCCAATGACATTAATTATTAAAATATGTTTGACAAGGAATTTTGCTTCTGCTATTTATTGATCTATCAAATATAGAGGCAGTAAGTCACTCACTTCTATAAAGGCGTAAACTTTAAGTTTACAACCATTTTAAAGCCTTCTATATCAAAGTAATTCATCTTTTGCACTTTAAACTCAAATGATCCTTTAATCTTTCTAAAATAATTTAAATAAGATTGAATACTTAATATTAGTTATAAGGGTTAAAGTTATCATAAATAAGCAAATATAATGATGATAATATTATATTTGCAAGGGTTTAAAAGGCTGTTTTTAGCGTTTCATCTTATAACTTCTTTATAAAAAGCAAAGCTAATAAGTATGGAGCAATACAAAAAGTTAAATAATACTTTTTAGTATTATTTTTTATGAGAATTTAACCTAAAATAATTGTAACATGTCCGATATAAATCAAGTTCAAACAACCAATCAAGAAAATGACCTCGCCCTTCAAGTCGAAAATGGAGCAGCCGAAGAGGTTAAGCCTGAAAAAATACTTTACTTAAAAGATCTTAAGCGCAAATCCCCAGAGGAGCTTCAAGCTCAAGCTGAAGCATTAGGAGTCGAAAATGTCAGCGCAATGTTAAAACAAGAGCTTATATTTTCGATCTTAAAAAAAATTGTTGATCAAGGTGGTCATATTATTGGTGAGGGTGTGCTTGAAGTGCTTCCAGATGGATTTGGCTTCCTACGTTCCCCAGAAGCAAATTACCTAGCCGGACCAGATGATATTTATGTTTCTCCTAGCCAAATTAGAAGATTTAGCCTTCGAACTGGTGATACTGTTGAAGGACAAATTCGCGCTCCTAAGCAAGGAGAAAGATATTTCGCGCTACTTCGCGTTATTAAAATTAATTTTGAGGACACTAAAAAGTCCTTCCATAGGGTAAATTTTGACAATTTAATACCACTCTACCCTAATCAAAAACTTAATCTAGAAATTGACAACGGTAAACCTCAAAAGGATATGAGTACAAGAGTTATAGAGCTTGTAGCGCCAATGGGTAAAGGCCAAAGAGCTTTGATAGTTGCTCCTCCAAGAACTGGTAAAACAACTTTAATGCAAAATATTGCACATGCTATTACAACAAATCACCCTGAAGTTTATTTAATAGTACTCTTAATTGATGAGCGTCCTGAAGAGGTTACGGATATGATGCGCTCAGTTAAAGGGGAAGTTGTAAGTTCTACTTTTGATGAGCCAGCTGTTCGTCACGTTCAACTTGCTGAAATGGTTATTGAAAAAGCTAAAAGGCTTGTAGAGCAAAAGCATGATGTTGTTATTCTTCTAGATAACATAACAAGACTTGCAAGGGCCTATAATACTGTTGTTCCTTCATCAGGTAAAGTATTAACTGGTGGTGTTGATGCTAATGCCCTCCAAAGACCTAAACGATTTTTTGGTGCGGCAAGAAATATTGAAAATGGTGGATCTCTTACAATTATCTCTACAGCTTTAGTTGAAACAGGCTCTAGAATGGATGAAGTAATTTTTGAAGAATTCAAAGGTACTGGTAACTCGGAGATTATACTAGATAGAAAAATATCGGATAAGAGAATTTATCCTGCAATTGACATTACTAAATCCGGAACAAGGAAAGAAGATCTTCTTGTTGATAAAGCATCGTTATCGAAAATGTGGGTACTTCGCAGAATCATGAACCCAATGAATACAGTTGATGCTATCGAGTTCTTACTAGACAAACTTAAAGATACAAAATGCAACGCTGATTTCTTCGATCATATGAATTCTTAAATTCCTGTCTTTTCCAGTATAATTTTTGATTGATTATAAATTTTATACTGGAAATCTTTTCATAATAATGTTATAAATTCCTATCGCTACAATTGGAGAGGTGGCCGAGTGGCTTAAGGCAGCGGTTTGCTAAACCGTCATACGGTCAAAAACCGTATCGGGGGTTCGAATCCCCCTCTCTCCGCCATAAATAATAATATCCCTATGTCAAGGAGTAAAACTCGAGTGTACCTTGATATAGGGATATTATTATTTAAATCTAGTGAAACGGTAAAAACCTACGAAAAAGGGTTTCGGAGCTGAAGCTTCTCTTAAGAAGCGCAAGCGACGCCAAAAGCGGCCCTAAAGCCTTTGAAAAAGGCGAAGGGTGAACGGAGTGAACAATCCCCCTCTCTCCGCCATAATCTATATAATTAATATTTCCTGGTGAAAAGCGTAAGCGTACCCTAGATATATTAACTATATAGATTAAAGTTGAATTAGGGTTCGAATCTTAAGTTATTTTATTTTATAAAAGCTTGTGTAATATAGGAAGAATTGATTAATAGAAAATAACATGGCACAAATTTTAATTTGGGATAATGATGGCACAATATCCGGTTCAAAAGATCCAAACGATATATATAATTCAGCTAAAGTGATTCTTCCAGGAGTCAAAGAAAAAATGCAAACGGCAAGTTTTAATTTCGTTATCTCTGGTTTTAAATCTCCTGAAAGCGAAGCTCAAAATTTCGATCCTGAAAAAGTTGCAGATAAGTTTATAAAATTAATGGAGCAACTACCAATTAATGCTGCAGCTTTTTCTCCTACTATGGGAGGGATTGCTTGCTACATAGTAATTAAGAAATTAGATAATAGCATAATTACAGTAAAAGCTCACGAAGACCTACGGTACAAAAAGTTTATTGGGGATTTTAAAAAGCCTGGAATTGGTATGTTTGTTGTTATGAGAGATATTGCTAAGGAAGAATTTAACCAAAATATTGATGGAAATAATAGCGTGATGATTGGTGATACATGGCATGACGAGGCAGCAGCGTTAGCTTTTGGAATTCCTTTTGTAAACGCTTCAGAAATACATAAATTAGGAATGAGTCCTCAATATACTATTGATAGCTAAATAAAAATCCAACACTCTCAAACCGTAAGCGTACCCTAGATATATTAATTATATAGATTAAAGTTGAATAGGGTTCGAATCCCAAAAAGGGGCTCGACAGGGAACCGTAGTAAAGCTAGGCTTAAATGTTAGTTTAAGTCAGGGATACAGGTGAGATACAACATGAGCTTTAGCTCGATAATCCCCCTTCACTCCGCCATAAAATAAAAAACCAGGAGTCAAGTAAAAGTTGTCGATTCTTGATTCCTGGTTTTTTATATGAATAGTCTTGTTATTAAAAGTAATTATTACTCGTCATCGTTTTTATTTTTATTATTAGCATTTTTGCTATCAATATTTCTTTCTTGATTTATATTATCTGAATCTTTACTACTTGTATTTTTATGAGACTCATGCCCACCTTTAGCAGCAATTTCTCTAACTTTGTCTTTGTCCATTGAAGCGAACCCTTTATCTTTATTACTCATAATTTCCTCCATAATTATATGATTAATAACTACAAGCTTGGTTAAGTGCTTGTAATTTAATGCTAAACGACAAAATCATTTAAGTCAATACTATAAAAATATGAGTAAGCGATAATGAATCCATTTATTTGGCTCTAAAGTATTTTTTTGAAAAAAGTAGTATCAAGTTAACAGATCTCAAAGTGCACGGGTAGTCATTTTTAGAGATCTCTAAAAAACCATTTTTATAATAAAATTTTTGTGCTACTTTTAGTATATTGACAGTACTTAGAAAAAGATATTTGAACTTGTGTTTAGTTGCGGCCTTAATTAATATATTAACTCTTGAGCAGTTCCTTTACCTCTATATTCTTTCATAACAAAAAATTTTTTAACCTCCGTGCATTTATCATCTCTATCGCATACCAAAAATTATATGAATTATTATAGCAATATTCTTGTTCAGCCTTAAGTATGCCTATATTAATCTCTTCCTTAATTGGGATTAAAAAATCCTTTTTCTGTATATTTTCTATCATTATTATAACTGGCTTAAGTATTGTTCGTGACATAGAGACTGTAAGAATTTAAACATTTTCACGCTTCAGCCTACTTTTCTCTAAAGCTTCACTATATAAGGCTATGTAGAGGGGTAAGGTTTTACGGACGTTAACCCCTCACACTAAAATATAATGCAAAGGGGTTTTATTTTCTATTAACCTTAAGCTCCCATAGTTTGTAACTCATTATCAGGATCGCTAGCATAGGGATCTTCATTTAGGTCCATATAATCTATCATTTCATCAAAACTGGAGTATTGAGCTAGTGCTTGAGGAGCTTGGTCCTGAGGTTCCTGTGCCGCAAATGATAGTTGGTTACTTTCAAAAGTTGCATTACTCTCTTTAACCTCATTACTCTGGTTACCTTCTGAGCCTAATTTTTGTGCTACTTCATTGAAGTCAAAGGAATTTTGGCTTATAGAATTATTATTAGCATTTAGTAAGTTCTTACTTGGATCGGTAGGATACAAACCTTTTTGGTTTGAAGAATCTTCAGTTTTATTTTCTCCTTCAAATTTATGTTCAGAGTTTTCTTTAGATTTCTCTTCTACTTTAGCTTTTTTATTTTGTAACTCTGCTTCATTGCTATCAAACTTTCTTTTATTTAAACCTGTTGAAGCAAATATATCCATTAGCGCACCATCTTGTAATTCATGCGCAAGGTCTTGTGCCGTTTTGCCTTCACTATTTTTAGCTTTTATCAAGCATTCTCTTTTCAGTAATTCTTGTACTACTGAATAATTATGGTTCTTCACAGCTATATGTAGCGGTGTATCACCTTGATTATTATGTGAATTGATGTCTGCTTGAGCGTCTAAAAGTTTTTTCACTACAGAAATATTGCCATTTGCGCAGGCAAGTGATAGTGGTGTGTCGTTATTAGCATCTTGCGCTGAAATATCAGCCCCCTCCAGTATAAGTAAATTAATTAAATGAAGGTTCCCTTTTGCTGCGACAATATGTAATAAGCTTTTCCCTTGACTATCTGTTGCATGAATATTTATACCAGCTTCAATAAGCTTCTCTGTAATAACTGTTTGATTTTTTGCCAATGCTAAATGCGCAAATGTGCCAGTAATTTTATTTTGAATATCAATAAGGATATTGCTATTTAAAATATCTTTTAATGGTAGCTTCGAATATTCAATCTTTTCAATAGCTTTTATAAGATTTAATAAAACTCCGTTGTTAATACATTTCTCAATTAGTAAAGAAGCGCAATTTGTTGAGTCAAGCTTACTATCTGGGTTATTTAATAAAAAGCTTATTACCTTGTACCACTCATTATGTATTGCAGTATAAAATATTCCTCCTTTCGAAGTTCTTATATTAGATATGCTAACTTCTGAGCGTCCTTTAGGGGTGGCGAAATACATTAAATAATTTACAATTATATCTTCGTTCGACTGACGTACCGCGCTTTTAAAAAGGCTCTCTCCTTGCGAATTAACGAATTTTTTACCTTGGCCTAAGTATATATGTAAAGCACTCACCTTATAAACAATAAATTGGCCAGAAATAATACCATCGTTAATTTCCTTTAAAAACCCTGGTGTATGCGGAGCTACTTTGATAATACTATTACTTTGCTGCGATGAATTATTACTATTAGTTACAGGTTGTCCGGCAAAAGGAGCTTGAGCTTGTTTAACTGGCAATGGTTGTCCGGCCGAAGTAGCTATTTTAACTGGCAATGGTTGCGCTGCTGAAGGAGCTTGTTTAATTGGCAATGGTTGTACAGTTGAAAAAACTTGTTTAACTGGCAATGGTTGTACAGTTGAAAAAACTTGTTTAACTGGCAATGGTTGTACAGTTGAAAAAACTTGTTTAACTGGCAATGGTTGTACAGCTGAAGGAGCTTGTTTAGCTGGCAATGGTTGTCCAACCGAAGGAGCTTGTTTAACTGGCAATGGTTGTACAGCTGAAGGAGCTTGTTTAACTGGAATTAGTTGTCCAGTTGAAGGGTCTATTTTAGCTACTATAGTAGCTCTGGGCACATCAAGAGGTGTATATTGAGCTGTTTCTATCGGAGTAAAATTTAGGGGTATGGAAGGGTTAATTTTTCCACCTGGTATAATCTGAGGACCAGCTCCTTCAAGCATAGTGGATGTCAAATTATCATTAGATATCTTTATGAGATTATCAAGAAAATTTTGTGAAGGTTTACTTTTATGCCCATTCGGTAATAATTTAAAATATTCTCTATAAACAGCGACTATATCCTTTCTATTTGCTTCATAAGCTGCTTGAAATAAACTTTTACCATTTACATCGGTAAATTTTACTCCTTGCTTTAGGTAGTAAAATAAATTTTTAAGGTAAAGACATCCTATATGTGAAGCAGATGGGTAATTCAATATAGCAAGTTTAGATTGTCCTACAGGGCCAACTTTGTAAACTTGATTACTTAACAATATTCCAGATACTTGAACTATTTGACTTGGTACTGGATTAATCGCGTTAGAAGTATTTTTTGGCTCAACTGGAACTTGTTGAACTGGTTTATTTGGCAAAGAGGCAGCAGAACTTTGTGAAGCTTCATACGTCTTTTCTACTGATATAGCGTTTTTATTAGCATCATTTATAGATTTAAATAATTCAGGAAAATGTTGGGTTAGAATCTTCCAAGTATAATTTTTAGTATTATGTCCATCAGGTAAAAATTTATAAAAATTGATATAGGCGGAAATTATCTCTTTATAAAATGGATCATCTTTTTTCCCCTGCTCAGCTATATGAAGCAATAAATGCTTACCTTCAAATAAAAATTGCGTACCAATCAATATATGATTTAAAAACCCTTCTTTGGTAGGTTGTATAAATTGCTCCTCAGGGACGCCTTGAGAATTAGTTATTATTCTTTGACCAAGAATATCGTCTGGAGCTAAAACAATTATATCATAACCGATATGATTTGTATTTGGCATAGCATTATTATTAGATATTTTAGGCAATTCAGGTTGTGAAGATTGCATATTTATTGCTCCTTGAAATTTTTTAACTGGCCCAGATGCATTAGGACTGCTGGATATTTTTATTGGCAACAATGGAGATTGTTGAATTGTTTTATTTGGCACAGATGTAACTGAATTCTTTAAAGCTTCTGGAGATTTATCTTCAGATGAATTGTAACCTTCTTTACTAGCATCTGACTCATTAGTTTCGGATAATGATTTATTGTATAATCGTATATTATACAACTTTATTGGATCATTAGTTGGCAGACTATTAAAATACTCAAGGTAAGCTGAAATTATATCTTTATATAACGTTTCGTTCTTTCTACTGCACGCAAATTTAAATAAGGAAGTCCCGTTGAAAGAAAATACTACTCCTTGCCTGATATTATGTAAAAATTCACCCTTAGTAAGTTCTATGTTCTGCTGTATAGATATGCCTGTTGCATTCATTACCTTAACATAACAGGTGATATTCTCTAAACTCAAATTAGTTATATAGTGTGTGAGTTTACTATTGGATGATATACCGTTATTAATTCCTTTTACAGGCGGTTGAGAAATCTCTGCTAGAATAGAATTAATAGGTATAGATGCCGCTAGTAATGCTGCTTCAGAGGGAGCAGGACTATTTAGGGGAGCCAAATGTTGAGGAGCAGAAGGAGCAATAATATTCTCAGGCACTATATTATCCTCTGTGAGATCTATAACATCTGTTTTTTTATCATTTTCTAGACCTTGTATTAATGAAGCCGTAAATTCTTCTAAGCCTGCATCATCTGGCTCAATATCTTTTGGAGCTAATTGAGCGTCTTTTTTAAGGGGTTTGGATATAGCTTTAAGTCCTTCTAAATCTTGAGTCGAAGTATTCTTTGAGCTTGGAACTTTGTTTTGTTTATTATTATTGTTTGGAGTCATATTAGCCTCGTTACTATCATCCCCGACATTACTACTATGTGATTTACTTTTTTTATCTGGATATTTGGCTTTAGTAGAAATCGTTCTTTTTTTCTTCTTTTCCTCTTCGATGGTTTCTGAAGAATGTGAAATAGTTTCTGAGGTAATATTACCCGTTGTCTCTTTTCGTATTTCAAATTTTGAAATAGTCTTATGTGTTTTTACCTTTGATATTCTCTTATCTTTCGGGGATAAATCAACATCCTCAGAATCACTTGTATAATCTTCGTCTTGGTCACTGATATAGTGGTCTGTTTCAATAAAATCTTCACCTAAAGATGCTTCTTGGAGTATTTTTCTAAGTTTCATAGCTTGTACTTCATTTAATGATTCTATCAAATTTTGATTTATCTCTTCTTTATCAATATCCGATAAAGGAAGAAGAATCTTTAAAATATTCAAAAATTTACTCTCAATTTTTGCTTTCTCATTTTTTTTCTTATTTGATATGCTTAAAACTGCAGCCTTTCCTGCACTATAAATAGGTAAGGAGCCTTCATTATCCTTAATTTTAACATCAGCATTGAATTTTAGTAGTTTCTCTAAAACGCCTGTAAAGCCATTCAAAGCAGCCAGATGTAGGGGCGTTTGTCCTTTATTGTTCTTTTCATTTAAGTCTGATCGGAGCTTTAAAAGCGGTTCAATTAATGATTTATGATTATGAATAATCGCATAATGAATAGGTGCATTACCTTCTAAATCTTTTATATCTATTTTAGAACCATACTCCTTTACAAGTAAATTGAGTAATTCAATATTTCCACTTTGCGTAGCATAATGAATAGGACTAAAACCTTGACTATTCTTTGTATTTAAGTCTTTTATATTCCATTCAGATATTATCATTTTTACTGCATCTTCCTTGCCTACAAGGCATGCATAATCCAATATAGTCATTTGTTGTTGGATTTTAGAGTGGATAAAACTCAATTCACTATTTGGAAAAAAATTTTCCAATAATTTACTAAGATGTGTTAAGTTACTATTATTTATGGAAGTCGCAATTTTTCTTCCTGAGTCGTAATTCATATCTTTTGCCAATCAATTTAATTATAATTTTATAAACGGCATATATTAACAGAGTTTTAATATATTGTAAAGTATGTTTTACAAAATTTATTAATATTTCAACTTGTCGAATAGTTTAAAGGGATTTTACGGATGGTATTTGCAGATATAAAGCCGATATTGTAGTTTCATATATTAATCCGAATTACCTTTATAAAAAATAAAATTCCCATCAAGCAGCAATCAATACTTACTTATTTGGGACGTGTTACGAATTTTTAGAAACTATAATTTTTGTAGGATTGGCAAGCTTTTTAGAAAAGTACTAAAGTAAGGTTATTTACTAACTTAAAGTCGGCTATGAAAAATTACCTTATGGAGATAAAAGATAAAACTAAATTTAGAAGCAAATGTCAAAGCTTGATAATAATTTCTCTAAGCTCTTTAAATAGAAACAATAGGCTAAACAAATGTGACTTTAAAAAGATAAAAAACACATTCCCTACTATCAAAGCTGTAAAAAATTAATTTGATCAAAAAGGTGGAAGCAGAAGCTTATAACAACTTAGCTTTATATTAAATAAAGATTTAAAGCTTAAGGCTTCAAAGAATTTATTAGTTCTTAGATAATTCTCTTCAGCCTCACGCGGCGCTAAATTATCAACTGCCACAGTTTAAGCACTATGGCTTAGTACAAACGCTTTACAGATAACGTATACCCTATACTTTTTAATTCATTCAAAAACCCATTTGTCTTCTCTTCGAATTATATTGACATTATCATAGAGAAAATTATATTATTAAATAATTAACTCATAATATATTGAACATGAAGCACTTCTCTCGTTAAGCCCTATTTCATTTTAGGGTG
Organism: Rickettsiaceae bacterium; assembly: GCA_020697135.1. GTDB lineage: Bacteria > Pseudomonadota > Alphaproteobacteria > Rickettsiales > Rickettsiaceae > JAJFBM01. The sequence continues at coordinate 7,984 of JAJFBM010000019.1, read as the reverse complement.
TAAAGCTGAAAAGCTAATTTTAATTTAGCAACCCTAAATTTACGAGAGAAAATTTATGATTCACAATCCAATTATTATTAACAAACTTAGCCTTGAATTCCCTTCTAAAACTTGCTTTGAAGATTTTACAGCTCAAATATATTTTGGTAGCCGTATAGCTATTATAGGCAGGAATGGAAGCGGTAAAAGTAGTTTACTCAGAATACTCTCAGGAGAAATTAAAGCTGATATAGATAAATTAATTATGCCTTATAATGGCGTGGTTAGCTATATACCTCAGATAATAGATCACTATGGAAGCTTGAGCGGTGGCGAGCGACTAACCAAAGCTTTGGACGATACACTATCTATTGATCCTAATATTTTGCTTCTTGATGAGCCAACCAATCATTTAGACGCCCAGAACCGTAAATTTTTATTTAAGAAACTAAATAATTATAGAGGTACGCTAATTATAGTTTCTCACGATACTGAGCTACTGCGCAGCTGCACCGATATATTGTGGCATATAGACGAAGGCAAAATACATATATTTACTGGTAGCTATGAGGACTATTTACGCGAAATGCGCATAAGGAAAGAGCAAATTGAAGATAAGCTTACTTCTCTTAATAAACAGAAAAAGGACGCGCATAATGCTTTAATGAAAGAGCAAAAAAGAGCTAAAAACAGCCGGCAACGTGGGGAGAAAAGCATAGAGCAACGCAAATGGCCAACTATTGTCTCGCATGCTAAAGCTCATAGAGCCGAGACTACTACAGGGAGGCTAAAAAGTAATATTGCGCTTAAAAAAGATAAACTCCTGCAAGAACTTTCTAATATAAGGCTTGCTGAGGTTATTAAACCTAAATTTTCACTTTCTGCTAATATGCTTGGCTCTAAATCCGTGGTATCAATAAATCAAGGATCATGTGGATATGATAAGCCGATTCTGGAAAATATAAATCTTTATATTAATGCCACTGATCGCCTCTCTATCAAAGGCAATAACGGTTCGGGCAAGACTACGCTAGTTAAAGCGATCTTGAACGATTCTAAGATAATAAAAACTGGAACTTGGCTAACGCCGAGGAATGAAGATATTGGCTATCTTGACCAGCATTACCACAATCTTAATCTAGAACTAACAGTTCTTGAGAATATTACTAACCTTGTACCATCTTGGAATCATGCTGAGGTCAGGCGCCATTTAAATGATTTTTTATTCCGGTCAAATGAAGAGGTTAATTGCAAAACATACCAACTATCGGGAGGCGAAAAGGCAAGGCTTTCTTTAGCACAAATCGCCGCAAAAACTCCTAAGCTTCTAATCCTTGATGAGATAACTAATAATATTGATCTAGAAACCAGAGAACATATAATACAAGTTTTAAAGGAATATCCTGGTGCGATGATTGTAATTTCACATGATGAAGATTTTTTAAAAGAGATAAATATAGATTTTGAGTATAATGTTTAAAATTAAAGAGGATGAAGGTTTAATCAAATTTTTAGTCATCCTGAACTTGTTTCAGGATCTTTAAAAAATAGGTTTGTTATATGTTTTATGTTTATATTATTACAAATAAACCCAAAGGAGTAATGTATATAGGAGTTACTAATGATTTAGCACGTAGGATATATGAGCATAGAGCTAAAATTGTTGAAGGATTCAGCAAAAAATATGGCTTAAATAAGCTAGTTTATATTGAAAGTTATAACAATTCTTTAGAGGCTATTTCTCGTGAAAAACAATTAAAGAACTGGCATAGAAACTGGAAAATAAACTTAATAGAGTCTATAAATCCGCACTGGGAAGATTTATATGAAAGTGTCATTTAGCAAATTGTTCAAATAATAGAGCCACTTTTAGTCATGCTAAATTTATTTCAGTATCTCTCTTTTTTAGATCCTGAAACAAGTTCAGGATGACTAAGAATTTTAATTATTGATCTAATCAATCAAAATTACAAACTGTAATGTAACCTTTAAAACAGCAGAAAATTATGAAACATACAAAATACGGATATAGAATTAAGACCATTCACGAAGAATCAACTAATAATTTAAACTGGTTATTTTTCCCAGGCGGGCCAGGTTTAGGGGCGAAATATTTAGAAGATGTTGTGGGGAGTCTCAAGCTACCAGGTAGTAAACATATAGTTGATTTCCCGATGGACGGGGCAAATATGCATGGTAAGCTTGATCTCAAGCATTGGCGCGATGGGTTAGTTGATTTATTGCAAAATACAGAGAACCCTATAATGGTGACTCATAGTTTTTCTGGTATGTTTGCGCTCACTACGCCTGAAATTGAGAAGCATCTTAAAGGATTAGTTATTACCAATACAACTATAAATTTAAGCTTTTTTGATCATGTAAAACATTGCGCAGAGAAGTATAATCTTCCAGATTTAACGCCAGAACTTGATAAATATCATGCTGATAAGTCAAAAGAGGCCTATAAGGAGTTTTGGAAGACATATATTCATTATTGCTTTACGGCCGAAGAAATCGAGAAAGCAAAGCCTATGCTTGAAACATTCGACTATAATAATGACTCCTATAATTATATTATTGAGAATTTCTATGGAGATTTTGCAATTAAATGGGTTCCAACCATACCGACTTTGACAATTGCAAGCGAGAAGGATTTCGTCTGCCCACCTCATGCATTTACAGGGGATACAAGGTTCAATAAAAGCAATATCATAAATAAAGTAATTCCAGATGCAGGTCACTGCCCATGGGTTAACCACATGAATGAGGTACAGATGTGTTTCGATGAGTATCTGAGTAAGTTTGAAGGGCTATTGTAGGGAAGAGAAATAAATATAAATAGATATTCTAAGTTGTAAAGAGTGGGTACAGCTAAAATCTTTTAATTTTTTATCTAAGAATTAGTAACTAACTTCTTCAAAGTGCTTGATAGTTAAGCGTTATATTTTATATAATGCGACGCATTATATAAAATATGGTTAAGTTAGAATATGTTAGAAAAATTTATAAAATTTCTTATTGCAGAAAACAAATCTTCTATAATAGGAGGAGTTGCAGGGTTTAGTTTTGGTGCGAAGACAAGCTTGCCTTTCGACAAAGGTGCTGATTTTATATTTTGCGCCGCATGCACAATAATAGGTATAACCGTTGGCCATCAAATCGATCTTTTAGGCGACAGCACTCACGATCAGCATGATAGTTATAGTGAATGGAAGTGGTAAAGAGCTTTTATTTAAGTGGTGAGACAAAGGTCTAAGCATTATAAATTTTTTACATCGTTATTTTAAACCCCACAAAGACTTGCTTTATCAATCGCAAAAAATGCATTATAAACATATTGAGAAACCTTTAAGTAATATGTTTAAGGAACAAATATGACCATAAGTTTTTTACCACTGCAAAGAGAGCATCTTCCATTACTGCTTAAATGGCTTGAGACGCCACATGTAAAAGCTTGGTGGCCTGTCGACCAAAGCTTTAGCGAAGGTCGAGATCACGATGTAGCCTGGACTCCTGAGTTAATTGAAGAAAAATATGAGAGTTATATAAGTGGGTACAAAATACTGAAACTTGATAGCAAAGTTATTACTAAACCAATCCATGCATATATAATTTGCATTAATGGCATAGAAGCTGGATACATACAATTTTATAACGCTCATGACTTCCCACGTGAACAAGGCTATGAGACCAACGAACTTCCTCAAAATTGTGCGTCGATAGATGTATATATAGGAGAGGCTGAGTTCATTGGCAAAGGCTTTGGCCCGAAGTCTATCGAACAATTTACAAACGAATATATCTTCCCTAAATATGATTATGTATTTGTTGATCCTGATACGAAAAACTATGGCGCCATAATAGCTTATGAAAAGTGCGGATTTAAAATAATTAAACATGTGAATAATGGTGAAGTAACCTGGATGGTAAAAGGAAGGGATAAGGATGCTTAAAGATAAAGAAAATAGCGAGATTTTAGCTGAATTAAAAAGCCGCGAACCTATATTCCATCATCCAGATAAGTTTGGCAAGACTGAGCAAGATATACTTGATATGACATGCGAAGAATTTTGGGAAGTAGGCGCTTCTGGAAATAGCTATAGTAGAGAATATGTGGTAGAAGGCTTGCTCAAGAGATATAATGACTCGGAATATAAGGATATATGGCAAACGAGAGATTTCAAGTTAACTGAAATAGCTTTCAATAACTATTTACTTACATATATTCTCAAGCAAGAAGATCGCATAACAAAACGCGCAACTATTTGGCGTTATGTAGATGAGAAATGGAAAATTTTATACCATCAAGGAACCATAGTAGAAAATAGCGCTAGCTTAGATATAAAATAGTCTATAAAAATAGATTTCTTTCGAAATTAATTTATGGTAGAGAATTTGAAGGAGATTCGGAGCGCAGAACCGCAGTGTACTTACTCGCACATAAGGATTCGAGTACCAAATCGACGTACAAATTATCAGTAGAAATCTAGTTTTGAAAGAGGTCTAATGGATAGAAGCTTTAAAAGAATTATGATATTTGGCAGGCCTGGAAGCGGTAAATCGACACTTGCTTCTAAAATACATAAATCTACTCAAATAGCTTTATATCATTTAGATAAATTTTTTTATCATAAAGACTGGGTTGAAATAAATTATGATGATTTCTTAGCAAAGCAAAAATCTATTGTGAAAAAGCCAACTTGGATTATTGATGGTAACAACTTAAAATCCCTTGAAATGCGCTATAGCCAATCCGATCTAGTATGTTATTTTAACTTACCAAGAGCAGTATGCTTTTTCAGGATTATAAAAAGATTTTTTTATAAGGATAATACTATTGATGATCGTCCATATGGTTGCAAAGAAAAAATCGATTTAAAGCTTCTTCGCTATATGTGGAACTTTGAAAACCGTGTTACTGAAAAGATTAATTATCTTAAAAACAAATATCCCCATGTGAAATTTTTTGAAATTAATTCAGATAAGGATCTTATAGAATTAGAGAAGCTACTATGCAAATAGAATTTGAACCAGCGACATTTAAACATGTCGAGACTATTTTCAGCTGGCTTGCAGAGCCTCACATGATAGAATTTTGGTATAATAGCCAGGAACATAAGGATGATATATTGAATTTCATTAATGGACGTCAGCAACATTATTTCTACGGTACTACTAAATATTGGATAGGGTTAATTGATAACATTCCTTACAGCTTTATACTCTCAGACTTACTTTTGCCAGACCAAGATCTTTCTCCTCTTCACAGAGAATATCTATCTAAATCAGGCAATACAATTTCTCTAGATTTCGGTATAGGCAATAAGGAGTTTCTTGGCAAAAAACTTGCTGCTCCTACATTAGAAAGATTCATGGAATTTTATCATAGCCAAATCGATCCTTCAGCTGATACTTTCTTCATAGACCCAGACCTCAGCAACCCAAGAGCAAAGCATGTTTATGAAAAAGCTGGCTTTAAATTAGTTGGAAATTTTGATATGTTAAATGGAACTTTCAAAGGAAGTGAGACTTATTTATTGGTGAAGAGAGTATAAGTTGATCTATGGATGTTTCCAAAAAATAGTGATTTATTGCTAATTTGATTTGAATAGAGCACTATTTATATTATGATTAACGACTATAAAAATAAAGGCATGGATATGGATCAAAAACTCTCTCACCGCAAAGCTACTATAAAGGACTTAAAATATATAATTTCTCTTCTACTTGAAGACGAACTAGGACAAACAAGAGAACATCTAGGACAAGAGATAGATCCGAAATATATTGAAGCTTTCAAAAAAATAGATTCAGACCCTAATCAGTATCTAATGATAGTGGAGCAAGATAAAGAAATTATTGGCACATGCCATTTAACTATTATGCCATCACTAACCTTTAAAGGCTCTACTAGAATGCAGATTGAGGCTGTGAGGATTGCAGCAAATTTTAGGGGGCAAAAGCTTGGTGAATGGATGATGCAAGTAGCTTTTGACTATGCTAAATCAAAAAGAGCTTCAATTATTCAACTTACAACGAATAAAAAAAGGCCAAGAGCTAAACAATTTTACGAACGACTTGGCTTCGAGGCTAGCCATGAAGGTATGAAATTATATTTATAGAACAGTAAATGAATATCACTTTTGAAAAAGCAAACCATGAACATATAGATATGATTTTCAGCTGGCTTGCAAAACCTCACATGATGGAATTTTGGGATAATAGCCAGGAACATAAGGATGATATATTAAATTTCATTCATGGACGTCAGCAACATTATTTCTACGGTACTACTAAATACTGGATAGGGTCTATCGATAATGAACCATATTGTTTTGTCTTATCTGATCTATTACTACCTGAACAAGATTTATCAGATATCCAAAGAGTAAACCTTTCTAAGACTGGTCATACAATTACTATCGACTTTGGAATAGGCAATAAAAATTATTTAGGAAAAGGCTTGGCTAGCCCTACTTTAGAAGCGTTCGCAAACTTTTATTATAAGGAAATTGATAATAAAGCAGATACATTTTTCATTGACCCTGATGAAAGCAATCCAAGAGCTCAGCATGTTTATAGTAAAGCGGGTTTTGAATTAGCAGGCTGTTACAATATGCAAGATGGAGCGTTCAAAGGACAAAAAGCTTATTTAATGGTGAAAAGATTATGAAGCATTATTTTAAATCATCAATAATACTCTTTATATTAGCGCTAGGTTTAAGCGTTGCTTACCTTGCTTTGAAGCCTAATAAATGGGAGGTTTATTTTAAAAATAAATTAAATGAACCTGCAAGAGATTTTGTTGTTAAAGCTATAAATTCTTTACCAATACCCGTTCATGGAGAAATTATAGCCCTTGATCTTGGAGCAAGTGTTGGAAATGAAACAGCCTTTTTACTTGAGAAAGGTTTTAAAGTTATAGCAGTAGATAATCAGAAACTTGCCTTTGATTTTATGTTAAAGAGACCTGATATTGTAAAATTTCAGAACCGGCTAACCACAATTATATCACCCTTCCAAGAGTTAGATTTCAGCACAATACCTATGATAGATATTGTAACAGCAAGTTACTCACTACCATTCTGTCCTCCTGAATATTTTGAAGAATTTTGGGTGAAACTTGTAAGGCAAATCAAGCCTGGGGGGTATTTTGTCGGCAACTTCTTTGACCCTGGCTTTACAGCTTTTACAAATAGTGATAGAAAACAAATGACCTTACATACTAAATCACAAATAGTATCTCTTTTTAAAGATTTTAAAATTATAGATTTTAAAGAAGTGAAAAAGGAAGCAAAAGAAGTTGGCAAACTTGACCATTATCATATAGTGATAGCTGAAAAATTGTAAGGTATAATTGCTTCAGAAGCTTTAAATGTAATATAATTAATTCGGCAAGGAAAGTAATATGAATGTAGATGTTAGACTCATCCCAGCCACATTATCAGACTACCCAACTATCCAAAATATGGGGCAGTTTTATGTATATGATATGTCACGCTTCTGTGGGCATTTAGAAGGGTGGGAATGTCCAGAAGATGGTCTATATGAATGTTTCGATTTTAAGCATTATTTCGAATCCCTTGATAAATACCCTTTTCTGGTAAAAGTAAATAATGAGCTTGCTGGTTTCGTATTAATTAATAAAACAGGCTCTTCTAAGGAAGTAGACTGGAATATCGGTGAATTTTTTATTCTAGCAAAGTTTCAGGGTTCAGTTATTAGCAAAAAAGTAGCATTTCAGATATTTGACAATTTTCCAGGCACTTGGGAAACTGCCGCAATGCCTGATAATACGAAAGCTATAGGTTTTTGGCGCAAAGTTGTTGCAGAATATACAGCAAATAACTTTACCGAAGCACAGAAAACTATAGGCCCAACCGAATTTCATCCAAAACAATATCCAATGGTAGTATTTAGATTTACTTCAAAATAATATTTGATCATGCTTAACATCTCCCTTAATAGCTCTCAACAAATACAACTAAAAGAAGCCTTGCTTTTT
>JAJFBM010000049.1 GCA_020697135.1 Rickettsiaceae bacterium | reverse complement strand
AGCTAGCGAATTAGTAATAGCTGTTACTCCGTATTTAGTTGATCCGGTCGCTGGTAAAGACTTAAGACTTCCGACTGACCAATTCTATTCATCTAGTAAAATGGATAAGAAATTCATGGACAATTTAAACGTTAATTCAGGTGTTAACTCAGGGACAGGTTTTAAAGGAAAAACTTTAGAAGGTCCAATTGGATTTATGGCAGATTAATCATGATAAAAAAATTATTTATTTTATTAGTTTCATCATTAGTTATAAGCTGTGTATATTCAGGTGGGCAAGTAGCTAATGCGCCGGTTAATCCGGAAGCATTGGTTGATACTTCATCTGAGAAAACAAGCTTTGGCTTAACTTCCGAATCTTCACTAGAAGAGCTTTCTAGCTGGATTGATCAAGATACTCCAACCCATGCAGAACTTGCTTGTGAGGGGGATCTTTGTTCAAAGGCAGCTTCTATATTATCTTCATTTGCAGTACCTTATAGGCATGTAGCAGCAGCTGATAATAAAAATCAGGTCATACTTTCATATGAAAGAAGTATGGCGCGTGACTGTAGGAAAAGAGCAAATGGTTTTGCTGTTGGATGTGCTGCAGCAAGTAATATGGTTGATATGATCAGTGATCGACAACAATTAACCTCACCGCCAGTTTCTGGACAACCAGATGCAGAATCGGCTGTGAAAAATTTTTTTTTTAAATAACCAAAATAGTATTAATTCAGAAGAAGTAGTTAGTAAAAATATGTCAATAGAAAGAACTTTATCAATTATTAAACCAGATGCAACCAGACGTAATTTAACTGGGAAAATAAACGCTCGTTTTGAAGAAAATGGTCTTCGTATAATTGCTCAAAAGCGTATGCATCTAACAAGGGAACAAGCAGAAGGTTTTTATGCTGTTCACAGAGAAAGACCTTTCTTTAATGACCTAGTCAATTTCATGATTTCTGGTCCGGTCGTTGTTCAAGTCTTAGAAGGCGAAAACGCAGTTGCTAAAAATAGACAAATTATGGGTGCGACCAACCCTGCAAATGCTGACCCTGGAACAATCAGAAAAGACTTTGCTGAAAGTATTGAAGCAAACTCAGTTCATGGTTCAGATTCTTTAGAGAATGCTGCAATAGAAATCAATTATTTCTTTAAGAAAGAAGAAATTGTTGGCTAAATGATTTATAGTTCTAGGCCTAAATTGGCCTAGAACTAGTTTTTAAACTTCCCCCTTGTAACGTTTTTATCCCTATTATACACTAATAATATACACTTCATTAAGTTTCTGTTCGTTTAAGTATCTATAGTCACAGTAAATTTGACCCCTATCAGTAGAACTTAAGGTTATGTCGTGATGAGCACAACGAATCTAGGAAGTTAGGGCGCCATATCCTCGTTTTATTTCGTACTTTGTATTAGTTAAGAAAAATCATAATTCTCTTTAAGGAGGGCTAATATGAGTCATAATAAGGAATCAGTTATTCATCAATATGCTTATTGTGGTAGTGGCGTTAAAATCCCTGCGTTAGTTGGCGTTTTCTGGGGAAAAGAGAGACTTGGTTTATCAGAAGATGAAATACGTACGGCAGGTACCTCAGGCGGTTCAATAATAGCAGCTTGTTCAGCTATCGGCTATACTAAAGAAGAGGCTGTAGAAAAGGTTCTTTCAATTGATTTTAAAAAATTTAGAGATGCAAGATTTGGAATTATTGAGGAAGGAATAGACGGAGTATTTAAAGGGGGTATTTCAGACGGTAAATACTTTGCTGAATGTATGCAAGATGTAGTTGGTGTTAAGGTAAATTCTAATATAACCTTTAGACAATTGCATGAGTTAAAGACTAAAAATGGTCGTCCTTATAAGGATTTATATATTATAGGTACTGAAATATATAAACAGGGCAATGAGATAAAAGCAAGAATAAAAATCTATTCGCATGAACATACACCTGATGACAAAGTTTGGAAAGCTCTAGAGCATTCTTGTCGTCTACCTGGTTTATTTGAACCAATTATTAAAAAAGTTAAGGTTCAAGATAAAGATGGCAAAAATCGAAAGATACAAATTTTAAGAGTTGATGGTGGCGTAATTAGCAATATTCCTAATGAAATATTTAATTATCGAAAGTATGTATCAGACTTTGATGGAAAAGATGGGGATCAATATATTATGAACCCTGAGACTTTAGCTTTTAGGCTTGTGTCTCCGTCAGACGAATATCAAAGTATAGAAGAAACTGATATATTTAGTCTTGCGAAAATTTATATAGAGGTTGCTCCTTTTGCTGCACAGTACTACCACGATCAAATCGAGAAAAGCCAAATCATGGAAATTAGTAATGAAAATGTTGCAACCGATGATTTGAGCATTACTTTTTCAAAAAAGCTGGAGCTAGTTAGAGCAGGAGCAAGAGATTTTTTTGATGGTATTGAAAAAAGAATGAGTGAGCAACCTAAATTCAAAGAATATATAGAAGGTAAATGCGGTAAATTTAATAAAGAATTATTCGTGGCTGAATTAGATTCCTATTTAAAAACTCTTGAACAAAAATACAAACAACAAGAAGAAACTTTTGTAGAAAGACTTGGAAAAGATTTTTCTGAACCAATTAATTCTTTTGTAGATATGGTTAAGTCTGAAAAACAATCTTTAATACCAAAAAAGCAAAAAGATAGTAGTTGTGTATTAATATAAAATAAATTTTAATATTTCTATTGCTAAAACATCAATAACGTTTATTTTATCATAAGTTTTAAACCTAATCCTTAATAGATTAAACTTATGGTAGCAAATGTAAGTACACTAACTTTTCACGGGATAGATGTTATTGATGTTGAAGTACAAGTTCATATAGCTTCGGGAATTCCTGCCTTTAACATTGTTGGATTGCCTGATAAAACAATTGCTGAGTCAAGAGAACGTGTTCGTTCAGCCTTAAGCTCTATTGGATTACCCATTCCTCCAAAGCGAATTACTATAAATTTAGCGCCGGCAAATTTAGTAAAGGAAGGAAGCCATTTTGATTTGGCAATTGCAGTAGCAATACTTGTCAGCATGGATATACTACCTCCTGAAGAATTAAATAACTATTTAGTTATGGGTGAGCTTTCCTTAGATGGCAGTCTAACTCCAGTGCTGGGAGTGTTGCCGGCTGCGATTGGTGCGAGTGCTCGTGAGAAGGGACTTATCTGCCCATATCAAAATGGAAGTGAAGCTGCGTGGTCAGGCAATGAATTAATACTTGCCCCTAAAAATTTGCTTGAGCTAATAAATCACTTTAAAGGGACGCAAGTACTTAGGAAACCTAGCGCAGAGATTGATCAAGGTAATATTACTTATCCGGATCTTATTGATATTAAGGGCCAAGAAACTGCTAAACGTGCCCTTGAAATAGCTGCAGCAGGTGGGCATAATATGCTTATGTGTGGCCCTCCAGGTGCTGGCAAATCTATGCTTGCACAAAGATTGCCGGGGTTATTACCGCCTATGGATTCAAAAGAGATGCTTGAATGTAGTATGATTGCAAGCTTAGCCGGTCTCTTAAATGACGGCAAACTACAAAGTTCAAGACCATTCCGTGCACCTCATCACTCTTGTTCTATGGCAGCTATGGTTGGTGGTGGAATGAGTAAAAGGATTAGCCCGGGCGAAATTTCAATTGCTCACCATGGCGTATTATTCTTAGATGAATTACCTGAATTTCAACGAGTAGTACTTGATTCCTTAAGGCAACCAATTGAAACAGGGGATATACTTATCTCACGTGCGCATGCGCATATTACTTATCCGGCTAAATTCCAATTGATTGCAGCAATGAATCCATGCCGCTGCGGTTATTTAAGCGACCCTGAGCGTGCTTGTAACAAGGTGCCAAGATGTGCAGTTGACTATCAAGGAAAAATTTCAGGACCTCTTTTTGACCGAATCGATATTTATATTGAGGTCGGCAGCTTAAGTATTATGGAAATAGAAAATGCAAAATCTGGGGAGTCTACTGCTGTTGTTGCTGCGCGTGTGACTAAAGCGCGAGAACTCCAAAAGCAACGTTATCATGATACAGATATTACAATAAATGCAAGATTAGATAGTAGTTTAATACAAAAATTCGTCGTTTTAAGCGATGATGCTAAAAAACTGTTAAATAAAGCAGTAGAAGAATTAAAACTTTCTATGCGAGGTTATAACCGTATTTTAAAAGTTGCCCGAACTATTGCAGATTTAGAGGAGGAGGAAATAATTAGTAAAATTCATATTGCTGAAGCATTAAGTTATAGGCAAATGACAATTAAAAGAAATTAAATTTTTATCAAATGTGCAATTTATTATAGAGATTTTATATTAGGCATTATTAAATAAAGTAAATTTTCACTTTAAATTTCCTGGTAGTAAATATCATATATGAAAATCTCACAAAAAATTCCAATATTGGTTGTTATGTCTGCTGTATTAACCGGTACGTTAATCACGGTGGTTAGTTATTTAAAGGCTAAAGAGGACAGTGTTAAGGAGATAGAAACCCGGATTGAGTCTGTGGTATCTTCTAAAAAAGCAGCTTTTGAAAATTATCTAGAATCTATTGCCGAAGATGTAAGGTTTCATAGTAGTAATCCCTTAGTAGTTGCAGCAATTGAAGATTTCTCTGAGGCAATAAATAAGTTTGGTGTAAAAGATGAAGCTCTCAGTAATCTGCATAATAAATTTGTTGCTAATGCTTCCACTAACCAACTAAACTTAATAACTTATACACATTTACATAATAAGTATCATCCAGTATTTGCCAAACTTGCTAAAGAAAAAGGGTATTACGATATCTTCTTAATCAATAGGGAAGGGGATGTAGTTTATACTGTTCTGAAAGAAACAGATTTTGCAACTAACTTAATTAAGGGGAAATGGAAAGGAAATAGTGTTGCCAAAGTGTTTGAATTAGCAAAGAATAATAAAGATCACAATCATATAGCCTTTGCAGATTTCGCGCCATATGAACCGTCAAATAATGATCCCGCTAGTTTTATCGCTTCTTCTGTATTTAATGATCAGGGAAATTTTGTTGGGGTTATAGCCTTCCATATGCCAATTGAAAGATTGGTTAAGATAATTCAGGTTAGATCTGGGCTCGGTAAGACTGGTAAAACTTATATTGCTGGAAAAGGATTTGTAGTTAAAGAAAGTAATAATTCTCGCGACAGTCAGGCAATTGTTGAATGGGTAACTATTCATAATCAAGCAGTTAAGCTAGGTCTGTCTGAAAAAAGCGGTATATTACATCATATTAATGGTTTAAGAGGCGAGGATAGTATGGCTGTCTTTGCTTCTATCGATTTCTTAGATACAAGTTGGGTGCTGGTTACTGAAATAGCAGAATCAGAGATAATGGAACCAATAATAGAAATGCGAAACGATGATTTTGTAACATTGCTAATTATTTGTGGATTAGTTGGAATAATAGGTGTTGTTGCAGCAAGACATATTTCTGATCCATTATTTAAACTGATATATGTAATGCGCAAACTAGAGAGTGGGGATAAAGATATTCAGATACCTTATTTAGGTAGAAAGGATGAAATAGGTAAGAGGGCCGCTGCACTCGAGTCTTTTAGAACGACAGCTATAAAAGCTGATATAATATCTCAGGAATTAATTGAAGCGAGAAATCGTGCTGAAAATTATAGCCATGCTAAAAGTGAATTTTTAATCAATATGAGTCATGAGCTGCGTACTCCTATGAATGCGATTTTAGGGCTTTCTACAATACTTATTCAAGATAACACTATTACTGAAAGACAAAAGAAGTTTTTGATAACTTTACATAGCAGTGCTGAAGCTT
>JAJFBM010000018.1 GCA_020697135.1 Rickettsiaceae bacterium | reverse complement strand
GGTGGAATGGCTGAACTAGGTTTAAACTACGATATGCAGATGAGAAAAGGTTTCAAATCTCATACAGGTTCAGTAAAACTTAAAATTAACTTCTGATAATAAGATTTGATTAACTTTGTTAGGTATGAATATATCCATTTTATTTGTACCTAACAACAACTAATTATCAACTCATGTCCTTACATTCCCAAATTAATTTTTTTAATATTAAACTATCTTGTTAGAGAGTTACTTTTATCTTTAGTTTTAGATATACCTTTCACCAATGAAGGTGCACTTGGTTTCTTAGAAGAAGGTATAATATTTTTAACGGTTTTTTTAATTTTATCTAATATTTTGAATAATTTTGCTTTTTTCTCTTGAGCGTTTTGTCCTTTTGCAACGTCATCTTTAAGAGGTTTTTTAGATATATTTACTGATTTGTTAGTAGGAATTTGTTGGATTTCATTAGATTGATTGGTAGAAGTAGCGCTAATTGATTCAACAGGTTTAACTGTATGATTAGTTTGTGAAGGTTCTTTTCCTACTAAATCATTTAATTCTTCCTTTGTATATAATTTTTTGGCAATTCTCCTAAGTTCATCATGATCATCCCTAGCGTTTGTAGGGTTATTATTACTATCTAACCATTTATCGAACTCTTCTTTAGTTAAACGTTCTTGAGCCTTTTTCATTAGTTCATCTGGAATTTTATAGGTAATTTGGGGTCTTTGACTAAATTCCAATTCAATTTTTGCATCAACCTTAGTGATTGTTTTAGTGGCGTCAGACATGCTTTTTTCAGCTTGGATCTTTAGCTCAGATAACTTCTCTACATTCATTTCAGATAAGTATTTTTCATAGTCTGGAATGGTATTTTCGGTTTTATGAATTGTGCCTGTTTTATCAGGAGTGTTATAGGCCGCTTCAATAAGTCCTGGAACTTCTTTTAACTCCTGTGGTGAGAATAATTTATCTGTGGATGAAATAGGTTCTAAGCCATTAGAAGAAGTACATAAAGCATTATATTCCTTAATAGATTTTTGTAAAGATTCTATTGATCCTTTACGTTTTTTATAGAGCTCCATAATATCTGTATGGGCATTGAGTAATTTATTATTAGCTTTTCTTAGCTCCGTATCTAGTCTGTCAGCTTCCTTAGAGTCTGCAGCAGGGTCGATTTTATATCTTGAATAATTTATAGCATTTCTCTCAACAATAGTATTATTCAATGCTATGCGAGTTGAAATTTTTCTAGTACATAAACTTTCTAATATTTCTTTTTTCTCAGCTTCTATTTTTATTTTAAGCTCACGCGCTTTTGCTTCTACATTTGTCTTTTTTACATTATCATCGAGGCTTTGAGACTCTTTTTGCAGATCGATAGATTGCATTGATAATGCATCTAGTTCCTCATTAGTATAAAGTTTAGAGGTAATATGTCTAATTTCAGTATGATTTGCTCTAGCAAAATTAGGATCCATTTTAGAGTCAGTATCCCATAATTTAAATTCTTCTTCAGTCAGTCTTTCTTTAGCTCTTTTATATATTTCTTCTTTGGATGGTGCTTTGCTCTTAGCTATTTCTGTATTAAGAGATTGTTCCTGACTAATAAAAGCATCATACATAGCTCGCGCATCCTTATTAGTTAGTATATGATATGCACGCAATATTAATTGCTTCTTATCGGTTTCCAAAAATGGATTATTGATTGTACTTTGATATGCCTTTTGTATTTCACTTTTATTCTGTGTTCCTGCTTTGACTCCTAATATTTCAAAAAGATTTTTTTCTAAATCTAAATTCTGGAGCCCATATTTACTAAATTTTAGCTTATATTCTGCTTTGAGCGCTTCCAATTTTTCTTGTGGTGTAAGCTCTTGATCAGTGCTATTTTTTATTACCATATAATTTATCCTGTAATTGTAATATTATAATAATAAAAAATATTAGTTAATTTTTTATTAACTAGTTAGATGCAGTTTTAAAGGCTTATAAAATATTTGTTATGATTTATGATGTTATTTTCTTTTATTCATATAATAATTTGTTATCCTTATTAAATATAAATATTATTTTATTATGAGCCCTATAGCTATACTTCGTTTAGAAGGTCTATTTTATCTTATTTTAGGACTATTTCTCTTTAGCAATGCTCTACAACCTTGGAGCCAATTTTTCTATTTATTCCTATTGCCGGATGTAAGTTTGTTAGGCTATTTATTGGGTGCTAGAATAGGCGCTTTTTGCTATAATACTACGCATAGCTCAATTGGTCCTATATTGCTATATATTATAGGTTGCAAGCTGAGTATAAATTATTTATTTATATTATCTTATATATGGATAAGCCATATAGGTTTCGACCGTATGCTCGGGTTTGGTCTCAAATATACGGATGGGTTCGGACATACTCACCTAGGGATGATCGGTAAGAAATAGATAAAATTTTATCCTTCAATAAGTATATCACTTATAGTTAAATTAACAGTTTCTCTATTATTAAAGCGATTCACTTTTATACTACCAATTACTGATAAATTATGTGGTTTTGCGGACATTAAATATTTACCAATTTCTGTAGAAGTAGCATTAAAAGCAATGGCTCTAATTGCCCCTGACCCATAAGTTCCTTTCTGACGACCTAACAGGCAGGAGATATGGGTATTGGAAATAACTTTTGCTTCTAAGACAAATAAATCATCGATACGAAATAAGGGTTCAGGGTTACCATTACCAAAAGGCTCAAGCTTTTCTAATTCAATAGCAAGCTCTAGTGTCAGGCTATTTATATTTAATTCAGCATCATATTCATGGGAAACTCTATCGCCAAGTTGCTCTAAATCCTTTTTTACAGCTTGGCAAAGAAATTGGCGTAATGCTTCAATCTGTGTTGAGTTTACTGCAAAGCCTGCAGCCATTGCATGTCCCCCACCTTCAATAACTAAATTATTAAACTTTGCTTCAACAATTTTACTACCAAAATCAATCCCTTTGATAGAGCGACAAGAAGCTTTACCGATTCCATCATTTATTGCGATTACGGCTGTAGGCTTTTGGTATAGTTCTTTCAATTTACCAGCAACTATACCGATTACACCTGGATGCCATCCTTCTCTTGCAACAATTATAACTGGATCATTTTTATATTGCTCAGCTATAGCTAAAGCTTCTTCATGCACCTGCATCTCAATAAATTTACGCTGGGTGTTATATTCATCCAGAAGTAAAGCATATTCTTGAGCACGAATTGGGTCGTTACATGATAAAAGTAGGCTGCCAAGCGAGGCTTGACCAACTCTTCCACCCGCATTAATTCTTGGGCCAATAACGAATCCTAAGTGATAGCAGCTAGGGATAGAGTCTAGTCGGGCAACATCAC
The DNA here is from genome assembly GCA_020697135.1 of Rickettsiaceae bacterium. Classification (GTDB taxonomy): domain Bacteria; phylum Pseudomonadota; class Alphaproteobacteria; order Rickettsiales; family Rickettsiaceae; genus JAJFBM01. The sequence continues at coordinate 38,992 of JAJFBM010000018.1, read as the reverse complement.
TTAAAGTTTTAAGCCCTAAATTTTGTCTCTTAGCCATTATTTTTAAGCCTTGACTTACAAATGCTCTGTTTAAACCAGATAAAGGCATTACATCACAAACAGTACCAAGCGCAACCAAATCTAAGTATTTTAATAAATTAGGCTCGGGGGTTTTATTGAAATATCCTTCTTTTTTTAAAGTTTTAGCAATTGCAATAATAAAAAGAAAAGATACACCGACAGCGGCTAAATATTTATAATTAGTTGTTTCATCTAACCTATTAGGATTAACTATTGCACAAGCTGATGGAAGTTTCTCACCTCCTAAATGATGATCAATTATAATTGTATCAAGACCTAGTTCATTGGCTCTATCTATTGCTGCAAAAGCTACAGCGCCACAATCAACAGTAATTATAAGTGAAGCGCCTGCTGCTTTTATTTTTTCAAGAGGTCCATTGCTCAAACCATAGCCTTCAATTATGCGATCTGGTATATAGACAGTGACATTATAAAATCCAATATCGTGAAGAAAATTGTTTAAAAGAGCAGAAGAAGTGGCGCCATCAACATCATAATCGCCAAATATACATATTTTTTCATTACCTCTAATAGCCTTAATAATACGCTCAACAGCTTTATCCATATCAAGAAGGTGAAAAGGATCAGGGAGCAAATCTTTAAGTTTTGGTTCAAGAAATGAATTTATATTATCAAGGCATATATCTTTATGTGATATTATCCTTGCAAGTATTTCTGTTAAATTATGCTTCTGAATTATGGTAAGTAAGCGTTTTTCGCTAACTGGTTTTAAGTGCCATTTTTTGCCTAATACTGAAGTACTGACTAGCTGCATAAATATAAATTCTATAGGAAAGTTTAAGGGAATTATAACTTAAAAAATAATAATACAATAGAGGTATTTGTAGAAATCTATATGAAATAAAAAAGAGTCTGCTAAATAAACAGACTCTTTTTAAAGCTTATAATCCTAATTTAGGGAATTATTGAGCTACTACGCCACCTTTACCTGTGCAAGCTTCAGCGCTATCTTCTACAACGAAAAGTTTGCCATCAGCAGTTTTGCCATGCTCTGTTTCACCAGCAGCAAGAGCGCGAACGCATTTTACACCTTCGTGGTGAGCATCTTCAGCATATGTTGTTGCAGCAATACCAAAAGATAAAACGCTAGCTGCAGCGAATAAAGCTACTTTTTTAATCATGATTTATGACTCCATAAGAAAAATATGTTTATAAAAAAATGTAGACTATCATTTTCTACAACATTAATAATCTACAATTTCTTGTCTTTTAATAGCAAATACGTTTTTTTTTGCAATAGAAATATCACTTCCATGGCAAGAATACATCAAAAATAATCATTTTGTGGATGAAAATATTTTCTGAATTAGCGAATTTTTCTCTTTTAACTTCGCTTTAATACTACTTATCTTAGCTTCGGCAGCTTTTTTACCAGCCTCATATGATTCATAATTACGATCGTCATCGAACATCCCAATATTCATAACATTTGGCCTTATTAAAATATCAGCTTGACCTGCTAAGGTTTTACTTAGATGGAAATAAGTTATGTTTAAGGTTTTATATAAAACATCAAATGCATTATTAAGCGGTTCATTATTCACTGGTGCACTAATATCTACAGCGATAATGATTTTTGGCCTGTATTGTTTAGCGATTTGCACCGGAAGAGGTGCTGATACTCCGCCATCGACTAAAGTCATGTCATAAATTGTTACAGGAGTAAATAGTCCAGGTAATGCACAAGATGCAAGGATTGCAGGCGCAATGGGCCCGCTTCTAATACCTATTGTGTCACCTGTTCTAATATCTGTTGCAACTGCAATTAAAGGTATTTTCAAATCTTGAAATACTTTAGCCTGCACATTATCATTTATAAATTGAGTAGTTGATCTTCCGTTTACAGAGCCTTTCATACTATAGGTACTATGTATAAGCGAGACAAGTGAGAAATCTAGTAAATCGCCTTTTTTCACTTTTAGCATTTTAGCTTTTAAATTTGCAGCATTAGGTCTATCAGCATATACAGCACCAACTACGCTTCCTGCGCTGGTGCCAACAATCAAATCTATTGGTATATTATGTTTTTCAAGTACTTCAAGCACTCCAATATGTGCCATACCTCGTGCGCCTCCGCCACCTAAAACAAGCGCTACATTAATATCTTTTTTGATAGGGGTAGGTGTTGAAGTATAATCTGTGAAAATTCTTAATTTCGGTAGTCTTATTTTTTGTGCACATCCCACAAAAGTAAAGATAATTAAAAGCAGGCTACCTACCTGAATTATTTTTTTGAGCATAATATTTTAACGACTCGAGTTAATATTCATAAATCATAGCTAGTTAAATAAAGGTTGCAAACTTAAATTTAATTCTTATTTATAAATTAAAAAGATTTATAAATAGTTAATATTTTGGATTTTAGTATTATTTATTCGAATATAAATGCTTAAAAAAGCTAATTTCTATTATAGCTTTAAGTGCACAAAGCTAGATAAAATTTCATCAATAACAAGAATTATAAAGTAAGAGGTCTAATTATGTGCCCTTAATTTATATGTCGCCTGTAAAATATTAGAATATTATTTTAAGAAATAACATTTTAATATTTTATTTAATCCAATAAGTATCAGGGTATGGATGAGGTTGCGAATTTATGAAAAACTTTAGTCCAAAAGCCAATCTTACGAAGAGAAAAATTGTAAGAAGGGGTAATAAGAAAACTCCTATAGCGACCAGAAATAGTAGCATACAAATAATGTAAGCAGCTATACCTTTCCAAAAAGTTTGGAAAAGAAAATTATAATGTGAGCCTAGGAAATTATATTTTTCTTCCTCTCTTACTTTAAAAAAAACAAGTAAGCCACCGATAAAGTATGATGGTGGGAAAAGCAGAGAAGCAAAAAAAAGAATATATATTAAAATAAGATTCTCCTTGCCATAAGAGAGATATTCAGTGATTAGTGGTTTTTCAGGTTGCTTATTACTCATATTTCTTACATGTTATTATGTTAAATTGGTGTTCTAGTCTTGACAGTTAAAGCATGAAGTATAGTGCCGAGATAATCTTTAAGAGCAAAATTTACCATTTTATGTTGATCAACTCTAGATTTTCCCTTAAAAGATAGATCTTGAATTTCAAGCATATAGTGATCTTCATCCCCTACAAGGTCTGTAAGAGTAAACTCTGCATTTGGAAAGGCGGCTCTAATTAATTTCTCAAGTTCAGGTTGTTTGATTGCCATTTCTTTGACTATTAATAAATTATATGCTATATATATAAACACTTAAGATATAGTAAGTAAAAAATAAAATCAATAACACATATAGTATGATAAGCGAACTACCAGAATTAAAAGACTTTATTGTCAAAACTTTAGAAGATAAAAAGGCTGAAAATGTTACTGTAATAGATTTAATAGGGAAGGCTAATATTGCCCAATATATGATATTTGCAAGCGGTCGTTCTACTAGAAATGTTGCAGCTATAGCTGACTTTCTAGCTGATGAGCTAAAAGCAAATACTAGTATACCAAGGGTTTCGATAGAGGGGCTAAGGCAATCGGAATGGGTGTTGATTGATGCAGGCGATATTATTGTTCATGTGTTTCACCCAGAAGCCAGAGAACATTTTAAGCTTGAAGAGTTCTGGAGTAAAGCAGGGCAGGAAGCTTAGAAATTATAGCCTGTTATGTATAAACCTAAGTTTCTAAACTTAAATTTTTTGCTTAGTTGTAGATTTAATAGGCTATAAGTATAAGTTAATATTTACCCCTATTGACCAGAAAAGGTAGGATCCACATCCCAATCTCCTGATAGATCAGTTCTCCATTCTTCATGAAAATTGTAGTGCTTAATACAGTCCGTAGATGAGTTAAAAATTTTATCTTTACTGCTTGAGTTTTTAAGATGCAATATTAGGTAAGTATCTGTAGCTTTATTATTTGCCACTTCTCCCGCATTAGAATGAACCAAAGAATCTTTGTTTAGATAATTAATTTGCTCTAAATAATCAAAGGGGGATCTTCCCTCGCTATCCTTGACTGTAAAATCAGCACCAGCATTGATGAACATTTGAATGATTTCTTTTTCATGTCCCTGATAATAAATGCTTATATTATTAGTTTTAATTCCTTGTATTAGTAGCTGCAAAGCGGTTAACCCTTGGCTATCAGTAGCATTTACATTATAGCTATGTTGTAATGTGAAAATTAGCACTTCCATAGTAGTATTGAGAGCCTTCGCTGGATCGCAGATTTTATGTAGAAAACTATTCCCATTCATATCTTTAATGTCAACATCAGCGCCACCTTTAATAAGAGATAGGCTTAATGCAGAATGGTTTTCTCTCGTTAAAATATCATGTAATAATACATCGCCTTTTTTAGTAGTAATATTTACTTCTGCACCGCCATTAATCAATAAATCCACTAACAAAATATTATCTTTATGCTCCAGGGCCTTTTCTAATGCGGACTCATTATCAGGGCTTTTAATATTGCAATCCGCTTTATATTGAATTAATTTTTCGATAAAGAATTTATCTCTTCTAAGATGCAGCGCATATTGTACTGAACTATAATAGTCTCTACTCAATATATTAACATTTGCACCATTATCGCAAAGCAAACTAAAAATATCTTTAGAAGCATCGCCGTTTAATATAGCTGCAAATAAGGGCTCTAGGAGCTGCATGTTACCAGGAAGCTGAGACGGCTCAGTATTAGCTCCATGCTGAAGTAAAAGTTTCACCATTTTATAATTATTTTTTATTGTCGCAAAATATATTGGAGCTACTCCTCGTTCATTTTGTTGGTTTACAATATCAGGAGATCCTATTACTAGCTGTTCAAGAGTAGGATAGTCATTATTACTTATAGCAATAAATAATTGGGTTAAAGGAGATATTTTGAAAGATTCATTTTCAAGAGTGTTATCTGTTTGAAAAAATTGTTTTGGAATAAAGTTAGTTGATTCAGTAAGCATACAATTAATTTTGTTAATGTTGTAATACTTACTAATTATATTATTTAACGATAAATCAAATATTAATATAATAAAAAATATTTGATTTATCAGAAGGGTGACAAAAATAAGATACTTATCTTATTCTACTATATCGCTTTTTGCGAAGAAAAATGCTACTTCTTCCTTGGCGTTTTCTAGACTATCAGACCCATGGACAGAATTTTCTTCAATATTAACAGCAAAATCCTTACGAATGGTTCCAGGGTTTGCATTTTCTGGGTTAGTCGCACCCATAATTTCTCTATTTTTAAGTACAGCATTTTCCCCTTTTAAAACTTGTGCTACTACCGGACCAGAAATCATAGTATTTACAAGGCTTGCAAAGAATGGTCGTGTACTATGTACTGCATAGAAGCTTTCTGCTTGCTCTTTAGTAAGTCTAATCATTTTTTGCGCAACGATCTTAAGACCACCTTTTTCAAGATAAGAATTAATGTTACCTGTAAGATTTCTCTTTACAGCATCTGGTTTAATGATCGATAATGTATATTCAATTGCCATAATTTTCTACTTTTTTGATTTAAGTTTCGTTAAGATAAAATTTATTTGCCTACATTTACACTTTTAATTGATCTTTTGCAAGGAAATTCTCAAGCAAGCTATATCATAAATATGATGCATAGTTACACTAAAGGAACTGAATTTATATATATTAAGCGATAAATTTAACCACTTTAATAATAATATATATATTGTAGTTTTATAAGGTTAGTTTGACTTATATTTAATATTAAATCATTTTAATAGTTAGTTTACAGAGCTCGTCAATGCATATCGCGCTGGAAAAAAATCATAAGCTTCTTCAAGCAATTAAATATCTGCTTTTGGTATATAGCGGAATTTTAATTCTATTATTTAAAGAGAGTAATTTTTCCCTTTATTCAAGCTTGCTTGCAGGGGGTGTAATTATAATAGGAGTAGTTTTAACTCTTGCTATGAGATCTGGCATTGATTCAGCGATCAATACTTTTGAACATTTGTACCAAAATTATTCTTACCTCAAATATGATCTTGATACAAAAGTTTTCTATCTTTCAGAACATTTAATGAATAGTTTAAAATTCCAAAACCCGATGATCACAGACTTAAGAGAGCTATCTATGTTCATCAGTGATAGTAGCTTAAATGAAATAAATAAAACTATCGAAGAATGTCAGAAGAGTAAAAAACTTGAAATTGTTCCATTAGTACAAGTAAACCAAACGGTGAGTCGGCCTGAATATTTTAGATGCGAAATTTATGCAATATATTCAAAGCAACGCCGTCTTGTTAGTGTAATAATTACATTTATAGATATAACAAATGAATATAGCCAGATCATAAATTTACAGAATGATCAAAGAAATACCTCTAATAAACTTGATTTGATGACAAGTATTTTAGACAATATGCCGGTTGCTATATGGGTAAGGAACCAAAGTCTAGATATTGTTTATTTTAATAAATATTATTCTCAAGTAGTTTTACAATATAATAAGGTGCTAGATGCAACTTCTTTAGAAATTGATAAACTTGCTAAAAATATGGCAAAAATTGTCATAGATACTAAGCTTACTAGAGTAGATGAAAGATATATAGTTTCTAATGGAAAGAGACATCTTTATCAGTTTATTGATAATTATTCTAATGAGCGTAATGAGGTTGTAAGTATTGCTTATGATATTACAGCGAAGGATTTGATTAAACTTGAATTACAAAGAAATATTGAAGCACAATCAGATTTACTTGAAAGCACATCTAATGCTTGTGCCATCTTCGGTTCGGATAGAAAATTGCAATTTTTTAACCGAGCGTATGTAAATCTCTGGGAGCTTGATGAGAACTGGCTAGAGCAGGGGCCATTATATGAGCATATATTAGATAAATTATTATCATTTAGAAGATTGCCAGAACAAGCAAATTTTAATAGCTTTAAAAAGGATCAAATAAAATTATTCACTAACCTGACAGAGACTCACGAGGAATTCTTTTATCTTCCAGATGGTCGCTCAGTCAGAGTGATCGTAATTCCCCACGCTTTTGGTGGGCTTCTATTCTCATATGAGGATATGACTGATAGGCTTGCGCTTGAAAGCTCATATAATACTTTAATGCATGTACAGAAAGCTACCTTAGATAACTTACATGAAGGTATATGCGTATTTGGAGAAAATGGTAGATTGAAGTTGATAAACCCTGTTTTTACTAAAATGTGGAAGCTCGGTAATGATTATCTTGATACTAATCCACATATTTTAGAGTTGATTGAATTATCAGGTTATTTATTTGATAGTTCAGAGAATTTAAATATACATAAGGCTAAGTTACTTTCAGTCCTAGCAAGACGAACTTCAGCGCATGAAAGGATCGAGCGTAAGGATGGCTCAGTGATAAGCCGTATTATAGTACCTCTTCCAGATGGAGCAACACTGGTTTCTGACCTTGATATGACGGACTCTGTCGTTGTTGAACGTTCTTTAAGAGAGAAAAACAATATCCTCCAAGATGCCGATAGGGTGAAATCAGAATTCTTAGCCAATGTATCCTATGAGCTGCGTTCTCCACTTACATCTATAGTTGGCTTATCTGATGTGCTGATACGTAATTATTTTGGTGAGCTTAATTTAAAGCAAACTGAATATGTAAAGGATATAATCAATGCAGCAAAGCATCTGATGGAGATGATAGATGATATTATCGATTTAACCTTTGTGGATGCAGGTTATATAGAGCTAAATATTACTGAGTTTAATATTTTAAATTCTATGCAAAGTATTTTACTTCTTGTTAAGGAGCGCCTGAAGACTATGCGGATTGACTGTACTATAATATGTCCTTCCACAATTGGTACAATGGTTGGAGATGAGAATCGAATAAAGCAAGTACTTTTCAAACTTCTAAGTAATGCTATTGAATATTGTAATTATGGTGGTAAAATAGAAATACATATAAAAGGGACAGAGGACGATATAATTATAAGCGTCATAGATAATGGCAAAGGCATTCCAGCCCACGATCAGCCTTATATCTTCGATAAATTTTATAAAACAAAAAAATTAAAGAAGTCTGTTAGCAATCAGAATAATGGACTTGGCCTTTCTATTGTTAAAACCTTTGTTGAGCTTCATGGAGGAGAGGTGTATTTTGAATCACTTGAAAATCTAGGTACTAAATTTGAGTGTAAATTTCCTCGTAGGCACCCAGAGATAATAGCATTATATAACACATATGAAAAAGAAGTCGTTTGAATTAAAATCTATTCAAGATACAAAGAAAATTGCACAATCTTTAGCAAAACTCCTAAAAAAAGGTGATATAGTCACTTTTACAGGAGACCTTGGCGCTGGGAAAACTACTTTTTGTAAATATCTCATTCAAGCTCTTATGTGTGAAGAAATTTATGTGACTAGCCCGACCTTCAATATATTACAGCTGTATCCCGCCAAAGAATTTACAATCTACCATTTTGATTTATATAGATTAAAGCATCCGCATGAAATTTATGATCTTGCGATAGATGATGCTTGGCGTGATGGAATTTGCTTAATAGAATGGCCAGAAATTATAGAAGATATTTTACCAAAAGAACGTATAGATATTGATTTAGCTTTTGGTAAGAGCGATACAGAACGAGTTTGTAATATAAATTCTTTAAGTAGAAAAGAAGTAGTCTATAAGTTTAAAATATGAGCTACAATATTGCCTGGTAGTTAAAATATTAATTGTGTTTATGTTGATAGCAAAGATGAATAATACTGCTTCGTAATTTCCTTAATTATAAATAATGTGTTTAATTATACCTTATTTTTTCTATTTGAAATTGCATTCATACTAGTGTAATAAATATAAGTCCTTCAACACAATAACTATGTACGAATAATTAAAATATTAATATTTAAGAGAGGTTCTATGCTAAAAGAAGAAAGTAATTATATAGATATTACTGGCCTTGATAAAGCAGAATTATTAGCTGCATTATATAATAACGCTAAACCTAAAGGCTTGGGTTTTATACATGCTACTGCTAATACTATGACTAAAGAGAAAGCAAAGGAATATATTGCTCAAAAAGAATCTAATGGTTGGAGCTTAAATTTTGATTATTTAGAAGGAAGAGCGTTAAAAATAGATATAACAAAGGATAAAATTTTTATAAAGCAGTATGATAATTATAATGGTGATGGTTTAGCGAAACAGACTATTGAGGAAGTCAGTAAAGGTAATGTTGTTCCGTCAATAGAATTAATGCCTACCAACGAACTTGAGCATGCTGCATTTGATTTTCAGAAAGGTAAAATCACAGAAGAGAATTTACAAAATGTTATGAATAAGGATGAGTTTAGTATTAAAATTGAAACGCCTGATATAGGGCAAGATTCAAGTTCAAATAATGAGGAGGAAAATATTACTGAAGCCTTGTTTCAATATAATATTGTTCAAATTTTAAATCTTTCAGGTGGCAGTGAAGATTCGTCTTCAGATGTCGAATAATATTGTATATAGCGTATTGTGGATATAGTACATATCTATAATAACGCTATTTTAAAAAATAGTAATCAGAACTTTCTTAAAACATCAACCAATAATAAATATTTTTGCAAGAGCTAGGAAAGTAAAGAAGCCTATACAGTCTGTAAGTGCTGTAAGAAATACGCTTGATGCTACTGCTGGATCAATATTGAGCCTATCGAATAAAATAGGAATAGCTGAACCAAAAAAACCAGCAGCACAAAAATTTAAAAATACAGCAACCACAAAAATAAGCCCTAAGCTAATATCTTGATAAAGTATAGTAACTACTATAGCACCGAGCACCCCTAAAATTAATCCATTAAAGCCACAGGTAAGTAGTTCTTTTATTATCACTCGAAAGGCATTATGGCTTGTTAAATCCTTGTGAGCAATAGATCTAACAGCAACAGTAACTGTTTGAGTACCTGCGTTTCCACCCATAGAAGCAACAATCGGCATAACAGATGCTAACGCTACCATATGAGCTATAGTTGGCTCAAATAAGCTAATTACAGCAGATGTAATAAAAGCAGTAATTAAATTTACAAACAACCAAGGGAAGCGTTGTTTTACACTAACAAGTAATCTACTATAAATATCAGTGCTGTTGATACCGGCCATATGCATGATATCTTCTTCAGCTTGTTCCTCAATAATATAGACCATATTATCAAGGGAAATGGTCCCAACAAGTTTACCTTTGCGGTTTACAACTGGTATTATTGTTAAAGCGTAATGTTTAAAAAGATATGATAATTCGTCTGTATCTGTGTGAGTATCAGATATTTTAAACTCCTCATTCATTAAATCCCTGATAAAGGTTGTGCGAGGGTGTTTAAGTAAAGTGCTAAGTAAAATATTTCCGACTGGGCGTTCTTTAATGTCGGTAATAATAGCTGCATAAAAATCTTTAGTATTATTTTTTTGTCTTCTAATTGAGTCTATTGCTTGGCCTACTGTCCAATGTTCAGCGAAGGAGATGTAATTTTTCTCCATAATACGGCCTGCACAGTTCTCTGGATAGGTGAAGCCTTCATTTATTTCAGCTTGCTTAGCTTTTGGAAGATATGAGAGAATCTTTTCTTTTGTCTCTTCACTTAAATCCTCAACTACTTCTATAGCATCTTCAATGTCTAGCCTATCTATTAACCCAGCAACTTGTTTAACTCCAAGAGTTTTAATCACTGACGACTTAATATGAGGATCAAGCCATACTAAAGCTTCTGGCTTTAGCTCTTCTCCTAAAATGTGGATAATCGTAGTTCTTTTCTCAAGAGAGCTTATTTCAAGATAGGCAGTTAAGTCCGCATAGTGAAAAGATTTAAGCGTTTCTTTCGCAGAGGTAAAATCTTCCTCTTCTAAGAAATTATCTAATCGCTCATATTTATGCTGGATTTCAGCATGGTGATCAGGGGTTATGAATTCACGAGTATTTGTCTCGAGCATAAAACCCCCCTCGAATTGCTAAGCTTTAATATAAAGGAAAAATCTAAAGAATATTTCCTCAAAAATCTTAATAGAATTTACTCTTAGAGCGATTGGTTGCTCTGAGATGGTGCGGCCGAGAAGATTTGAACTTCCACTCTGAAACAGAACAGCGCCCTCAACGCTGCGCGTCTACCAATTCCGCCACGACCGCGATTATATTCAAGGACTTATCTAATATCAAATTTTTACAAAAATTTCAATATATTTTCTTAAAACAAATGATAAATATCTCTCTTTAAGAGATTTTAAATGATTTCTAATACTTCATTATGTACTTTATAAAAAAGCTCTTCACAAATATTTTCAGCATAAGCGCCTGTCATTTTACATGAGGACTCAGCTTCAAGTAAGATTAAAAGAGCTTTACTTATACTCAGTAAAGGAAGCTGTGAAACTAACTTCTTAAAATTTAGAATATATTTAAAAAAAATCGGTGGTTTAGCAGATTTTAATGCAGCTTCTATAGGAATGTTCTCATTTAGGTTAGACTTAACTAAATATAAATTTGAATAAAAACGTACTAAAGCTCTGATTAACCAAACTGGTGAGATATTTTCATTATAAAGTTTATTTAATTCACTAAAAAACCCTTGAGAATTAAAATTTGCAAAATAATAACACATAAGGTCTGCTGAAGAATCAAAGCTTGGGGATATTACCTTCTCTACGTCGTTCAAAGTGATATCAGCTTTAGAAGCGGCGAAAATTATAAGCTTGTTTAACTCTTGCTCAATTAGATACCTATCTCCTTTCAAGTTTGAGCATAAATATTCTAAAGCCTCTTTATCAACACGTTTTCCAGCGTTAATAATTATTTGTAGTATTAATTGCTTTAAATCTACCTCTTCATCAGGGTAGCAGGCTATGCAAGCAAGATTTGCTTCGCTTTCAAAAAATTTCCTTAAAGATGAAGAAGGGGAAAGCTCATCAGCAATGAATATAGGAACATTATTGTAATTTTCTAATAAAGACTGTTTAGTATCTTCATTTAAAGATGCTGTGCACCCATTTATCTTTAATATTTCTTTAGAGCCGAAAAGATTTTGGGCTGTAAGGAAATTTTTAATTCTTCTGTCGTTAATTTCATTAAAGTTTAAATTTTTAACTTCACCTTGAATAGAATTTATAATTTTTTTTACTAGAAGAGATACCTGCCCTTGATCCGGCCCATAAATAAGCACTGCCTTAAGCTTACTACTTACAATATCTTTTAGGCTTAGATCAATCTTTTTAGGGAAAATTTTCATAAAATTTGTGTAATTTCTTGCAAGAAATTATTCTAACTAACTATTTCGCTTAGTCAAGTGATGATGGAAATGAAGAACAAGGCGTTTATAAATTTCTTCAGCAGCTTGTGCAGCAAGATTTCTACTCATTTGTTCGGTCTCAACATGCGTGGCATAAGGCGCATCAATAGTATCATGTGAGCTTCTTAGAAGCAATTTCCCTTTATGTATGCTGGTAGGCTGTTTTAAATTAGAATTACTACTAGTAATTGTCCCATTTAACTGATTAATTTCATTGAGTATAAGCTCATAATTAACAATAGCTATTATATTTTCACGTAAAATATCAGAGTTTTTACTGATCAATAATGGATTACTGCTGAAATTAATATCAATATTTAAAGTATATTTTTCTCCCATATGGGGAGGAAGTAGGCTTTCTAAACTCATATAAAGCTCGGTCACATATTTAGAATTAGATGGGGTAAGTTTGATCTGAGACAATTCTTCGTTAATAAGTTGCCTCTCCGTGCTCGAGTGTATTCCAATACCTTGGCAGCCAAAAAGTACATAAAATATTAAACTTAACCACCATCTTTTCATGCAACAACAATATTAATAATTTTATTTGCTACTATGATAATTTTTTTTATCTCTTTATCTTCAACGAATTTTTTAACATTCTCAAGAGAAAGAGCTATTTTTTTTGCCTCATCATCACTTATCCCAACTGCAAATTCATGTGTTGCGCGTAATTTACCATTAACTTGAATTGCAAGTGTAACAGTTGAAGATGTTAAATATTTTTCTTCATAAGTTGGCCATGTATGCTCTGCAAGGATAGTAGCGTTGCCAAGTTTTTGCCATAATTCCTCAGTTAAGTGAGGTGTAAAAGGATTAAGTAAGCGTATTAAAGCTTCATATCCATTATAAATAATTTTTTCACAATTATGTGACGGTGTAGTTAGAGCATCAGATAAGGCATTAAAAAGCTCTCTAATTCTTGCAATTGCTTTATTAAGCCTAAATTTTTCAATATCCTCTGTTACATATTTAATAGTGCTATGAGTGATCTTCAGTAAGCTTTCACTTAAAGTGCTATCATCATTAAAACGACTATTTTTATATGAGAGAACTTGCTCTTGCATATTAAATAATTTATGAATAAATCTTGCGCAACCTTCAATGCCAGATGCAGACCATTCGAGATCCTTCTCAGGAGGGCTATCTGATAACACAAACATACGAGCAGTATCAGCTCCTAAAGTCTCAACTATAGTATCAAGAGGTATTACGTTCTTTTTAGATTTACTCATTTTTTCTAACTTCCCAATTGTGACTGGTAGTTTAGAATCTTTATGTAAGTATTGATTGCCGTCTTTTGTGACTTCATCAGGATAAACCCATTGACCATTTGAGTCCTTATAGGTTTGGTGCAATACCATACCTTGGGTAAGTAAATTTTTAAATGGCTCGCGTACCCCTACAAACCCAAGATCACACATTACTTTATTGAAAAATCTTGCATATAAGAGATGCAACACAGCATGTTCAATTCCCCCAATATATTGATCGACAGGCATCCAGTAGTCGCATGCTTTTCTATCAGTTATCTCAGGCGCTTCATTGCTACAGAATCTTGCAAAATACCATGATGATTCAAAAAAAGTATCAAATGTATCAGTTTCACGCTTAGCAGCTTTACCACATTTTGGACAATCAACATTTTTCCAGGTCGGGTGGTGATCTAAAGGATTACCAGGCTTATCAAAAGATACATCCTTAGGTAACTCTACAGGTAAATCTTTAGCTGGAACAGGGACTATACCACAAGAATCGCAATAAATTATAGGAATTGGGCAGCCCCAAAAACGCTGGCGTGATATACCCCAATCTTTTAATCTATAATTGATTTTTCTTGTACCCCCCCCATTTTTTTCAAGCTCTGCTATTGCTGCTTCTTTAGCGTCATGTACGGTTTTCCCATTTAAGAAGCTTGAGTTTATCATTAAGCCGTCGCCAGTATAAGCGCTAGCTTGAACGTCAATTTCTTCGTTCTGTAAGGAAACAACTTGTTTAATCGGTAGGTTTAAAATTGTTGCAAATTCATGATCACGCTCGTCGTGGGCCGGGCAACCAAATACTGCGCCTGTGCCATAATCCATAAGTACGAAATTTGCAATAAAGACAGGTAATTTAATATTTTCATCAAATGGGTGCTTAACGGTAATCCCTGTATTAATGCCACTCTTTGGCGCTTTCTCAATATCTGCAAGAGAGACGCTCATTTGGCTACAAGCCTGAATAAAGTTCTCTACTTCAGGAGTTTTTTGTACTAATTCACTAATTATAGGATGGTTATAAGCAATCGCTACAAAGCTTGCTCCGAATAATGTCTCTGGCCTTGTAGAGAATACTTCAATATACTGGTCCTTTCCTTGTATTTGGAACTTAATATTAGCGCCTTGTGATTTGCCAATCCATTTTTCTTGCATTGTGCGAACGCTCTCAGGCCAGCCTTCTAATGTCTCAAGGCTATTTAATAATTCTTCAGCGTAATTAGTGATTTTAAGGAACCATTGTTTAAGGCTTCTACGTTCAACTTGAGCTCCTGATCGCCACCCCTTGCCATCTATTACTTGCTCGTTCGCAAGCACGGTATTATCTACAGGGTCCCAATTGACTAAGGATTCTTTTTGATAAGCAAGACCTTTATCCAACATTTCAAGGAAAAATTTTTGCTCATGCTTATAGTAATCAGGGCTGCAGCTTGCAATTTCTCTACTCCAATCATATGAAAGACCAATAGATTTAAGTTGCTGACGCATTGAATCTATATTTTCATAAGTCCATTTTGCTGGATGAGTTTTATTACTTATCGCAGCATTCTCAGCTGGCAGACCAAAAGCATCCCAACCCATAGGATGTAGAACGTTATATCCTCTTGAGCGCATAAATCTTGCGATTACATCCCCAATAGCGTAATTCCTTGAATGTCCAACGTGGATTTTGCCAGACGGGTATGGGAACATTTCCAAAACATAATATTTAGGGTTAGATTTTTTCTCTGCCTTAAAAGCTTTGCTTTCTTCCCAAATATGCTGCCATTTGCGCTCAATATCGATTAAGTTCATTCTTTATTCCTTTTATTCTTGGCATGTAAATCTTTTGCAATTAACAAGATATCATTAGTCATTTTTGTTTTTAAGAATTCATGCTTACTACGATCTGTAATCCAGCGCCCTCTTTTAAATTCTTCGCCGTAAATATTAACGTCAAAAGAATTTAATGATAAAGCTTTACCTTTTATATAGATAGATATTTTAAATCTTTCTGTCGGTCTTTTGTCATTACTAATCCAATCAGTGATAATAACCCCCCCATTATAATCAGCTGAATTTAAAGGCATAAATTTCACACTTTCAAGCGCGGCAAGCCAGATATAATTTACCTCTTCTACTTGTTGACGGGAATTCTTATTTGCCGCATTTAAAGAAGTATTATCAGCTTTACTAAAATTAAGCTGCAAGCCATCGTCACCTAAAATTGAGCCCATTTTATCTTGCTTTCTTTCTTCTAGTGATTTAGGGAACTCTGTCGCATGAGCAATATTAAATACTGACAACAAGGTTAGGGAGATTATGATAGCTTTTAAATTATTATACTTTATTCTTAACATTTTATACCTCTATTTAAGATAACTTTTTTTAGTTATCTTATACTTCTTTTATCTTTTGTCAAAACTATATAACATAATTTAAGGTTTTCTTTAATTTAATAAAGCCAAAAGAGCCAATGATTAATCCTAACACTATAACTGAGAAAGCAGAATTATAAGCTATTATACTATAATTTCCGGTTTCAGTAATAGGGGTAAACCAATTCTCAAAAATACTTCCAATAGCAAAATGGAAAATAAAGCCAAAAGACATTATAAGCATATTGAGTAGTGAGCTCATGAGCCCAACTAAATTATTACTATTGATTTTACTAACTATACTAAATACTACCACTTGATAAGCAGATAAAAGTCCAATTAAGAGACTAATTATATATATAATATAAGGGTGTGTAAAGGGAGTAAAGAAAAGTATTAAAAAGCATATGCACAAGAGCAAACCGCAAATAATTACCATATTTACTTCATTGAAGCCTCTACTGGCAAGATAACCCATAATAGGGCCGCCAATTCCCATACCTAAAAATATTAAACTTAAAGCAATGCCAGCTTCTGCTGGTGATAAACCATGGGCTTGGGTATAATATTTCATGCCCCAAATATCTGCAAACCCTTCTAGAGGCCCTACCATTAATCCTGCATATATACCAATAGCCCAAAGTTGCTTATTATTTAAACAGAGCTTTAGAGAACTTGTTATGTCTAGTTTATTAATATTAATGTTTTTACTATTCTGAGATGTATAAAATACCATTATAATTAAAGCTATTATAAGACCTAAAATAGCTAAGTAATTAAGTACTTTAACAGCTGAATAGCTTTTAAGCATGTAGGATATAGGGGCTCCGCCATAAAAGGCTCCACTAACGCCTATCAATACAGTAAATCCTAACATAAAGGAATATTTATTTGGGAAAAATTCATTAATAACTTTGACGCTGCCAAGAATGCCGGCTACAGAGCCAATACCTATTAATAACCTACCAATATAAGCAAAAAAAGGAGTGTTAAATGAAGAAAAACAGACAAGCCCAAGAGAGCATAGGCTGATACAAATAGCAAGTACATATCTTGGATGGAATTTATCGAGTAACAAGCCAAGCGGTATTTGGGCACCAGCATATCCTAAATAGTAAAACCCTGCAAGTAGTCCGAATTGGCCTATTGTCATGTTGAAATTAGACATTATATCATCCATCATAATGCCTGGAAGGACCCTTAAAGCCATTTGAAAAGCATAGAAGAATGAGGTTAGAAACCAAGTAATATGGGCTGCAACATTAGATTTAGACATAGAAGTTGAATATGACATAGATACAAATATATTATTATTATTATTACTAAGATAAATCTGTGGAAGGGGTCTGAATGATCTTAAGAGTTCTTAAAAAATATTTTGTTCGTTTTCTGCAAACTATATTATTTTAAAAAATAATTTGAAAATGGCGGATGGAGTGGGATTCGAACCCACGGTACGGTCTCCCGTACGCCGGTTTTCAAGACCGGTTCCTTAAACCGCTCGGACACCCATCCATCGGCATGTATAGCAGATCATTTTTTAAAATGCAAGTATAAAAAATAAAGGAAAAATATTTTTAATGTAAAAAATTAGTAAAGAGATTGAATTTTTTCTTTTACTCTCATAGCTTATTTAGTTATATTAGTTTGATTACTATATCTATAAATATATTTAACTTAAGTTTTAAATTAAAAACACCAAAAGCGCTGGTTTAAAAGAATGAAGAATAAAGCCGCAGATATAATAGCACTTGATATAGGTAGTAGCAAAATAGCAGCCTTCCATGCAAGGATAGAAAATAACGGTAAAGCTACTGTAGTGTCACAAATTCTAAGCTCTTCTGAAGGAATCAAGTCTAGCGTTATTATAGACCGTAAAAGCGCTGAAGCCTCGATGATAGATGCTATTTATAATCTTGAAAAAGAAAGCAATATTAATGTTAGAAATGTTATTGCTTCATTATCAGGTGCTGATACTAAATCTTTTTTTACCTATAATAAAATAAGGGTAAATAACTCACAAGTTACTAACGAAGAAGTAAAAAGATTGATCCAAAAAACTCTTATGGAGTTTGAAATGGTTGATCAAGAAATAATCCATTATTTCCCAATAGAATTTACTTTAGATAATAATAATTCTATTGATAACCCTGTTGGCATGCTTGGTAAAGAGCTTGGTTGTAGATTACATATTGTTACAGCAAGAAGCGATATATTGCTCAATATTGCTAATTGCCTTGCAAAGCACCAAATCGAGGTTTCAAGTTTTGTATTAGCCTCTTATGCAGCAAGCCTTGCAAGCCTTACAGAAGATGAAAAAGCTTTGGGGTGTCTACATATTGAGATGGGGGCAAGAACAACAGGATTTTGTATATATTTAAATAAACAACCTGTTTATACTGGCTATGTTCCTATCGGAAGTTGGCATATAACTAATGATATAGCTAAAGCATTTTCGCTTCCTTTACAAGCAGCTGAAAAATTAAAGATATTATTTGGCAATGCTTTAGAGAAGCCGCATGATAAAAATCAAATAATCAGTCTTGAAAATATTATAGGCACTAATCAACTCGATTTAGGTTATAGTTCCTTAACAGTTGGAGAGCTTGCAGAAATCATTAGCCCAAGAGCAGAAGAGATACTTGAATTAGTTAAAGAAGCATATGATAAAATTGGTATTGATCACTTAATATCTAGAAAAGTAGTTATTTCTGGGGGGGGATCAATGCTTCGCGGAATTAAAGAGCTTGCAAGTAAAGTCTTTAATAAATATGTAAGAATTAGCGATAATTTTGAAATTAAAGGCATGTCTAAAGACGTTAATAGCAGCCTTTATGCTACTACAGTTGGTATGATAAAATTTCTATCCTATCAGAAACAAAGACAATATGAGACAAGTCTGAAGCCTTCTAAAGAGCCAGTAATTAAAAGACTCTTTACATGGTTAAAAGAAAATGCTTAATACTAGCTTGTCTAGTGCTATATCCATATAACTCTATATATTCTTCTGCATGGTTATTAGAAGCGAATTCCTGGGCTTTATATAGCGCTACTGAAAATTATGTTAACATAACTGGGGCACTAAAAAGGGACAAAGCAGAAATTTATAAGGGCTTGATGGAATTGACTCGTCATTATGCAGAACTTGAGAAGGAAAAGGACGTTGTAAGGAATAACTCAGCTCTAACCGAAGAATCCAAAGAGCAAAGAATTTCATTAATAGATGAATTAAGGGAAGAAGTATTAAGGGAATATGATAAATATTATAATGAATTATATTATCCGCAAGCACATAATTCTACCTTAATCGAATATGGGTTAAAAGAATATCTTACTATTGGTACAAAAATTTACGAAGATCATGGTGCTATATACTTGATTAAAAGTAGATCGCAGATGGGGATGGAGAATTTCGCGCGTATTAAATTATTCCAAAATGAGAAATATATAATTAGTGTTCAACCCAAAATATCAATCTCCCAGGATGATGATTATAATGAGCCGATAATTGCTACAGAAGGAAGACTACTTTTGGGGTTCAATAAAAAATCCTCAAAATATAATTTAACTCATTTTAGAAATTTTGAATTTGCTTATAAAACCAGCACCTATGATCCTAAAGAAACCCTCATTGGGGAAATTACTGAAGGGGTAAGGTTTAAAAGTGGTTTTTACCTTTTATGGCAGAATATTATTGAAAGAAAGAATATAAAATTAAAAACTTTCAAAGAAACTCTAAGGGAGCAATTATCTATAGCTAAAACTATTAATGTAGGTCGCTATAACAGTAAAAATAAGGATCGTGATGCAGAGCTTACTTTCCAGCTAGGTTATTATACAACTTATAGTATGCTTAGGAAGCGAAGATTAGCCGAAGGTGTAATTTTCTCTTTATGGTTAAAAATTTAGTGATGAGTAAAAATTTTATAAATTATCTTTTTATAAAACTTGAATTTCTTGGATATGAGCTGACTCATGAAAGGGTAGAAAATTTAAAGCCAACAAAATTAAATAGGATGGACGAATTTATCCAATATAAGTTTATTTTCTGTGAAAATGAGAAAGGTGAGAATTTTATTGTAGCAAAAAATTTAAATTTTAAATTACTTAGACATTTGATGGAGAATTCTCATGCTCCAAGTTGCAAAATTATATTAAAGGATGATTTTGATAAGTTTTTCGAGGATAGAGTACGGAAATACTGCTTGTTGAAAGCCATTATGCAGCATGAATTTACATCACCTTACAGTTCAGTAAAGAAATTAAAATTTATAAAAATTCTTATTAGCATTTTTTTAGGGTTCTCGGCGCTATTTATATTCAATCCATATCTATTTTACATAGTACTATTCTCTTGCTTAATTATAAGTACTCTTTTTAAGATTATATTATTCGCTCTGAGCTTTGCTAATAATAAGCAAGTTGCACCGAGCTTTATAGAAGATTTTATATATCCTATTTATTCTATTTTAATCCCACTTTATAACGAGCCTTTCAAGATTAATACAATAATAAAGGCAATGGAGAGAATAGATTATCCTAAATGTAAGCTGGAAGTAAAGCTCTTAATAGAAGCTGATGATGACATTACTCTTAGAGCTATTGCTATATCTGATATGCCTGAATATATTAGGGTAATTAAGATTCCTCCATCTTCACCCCGTACTAAACCTAAAGCTTTAAATTATGGATTGCAATTTGTTACTGGAAAATATGTTGCGATATATGATGCTGAAGATGTGCCTGAAAAAATGCAGCTAAAAAAAGCTTGCCATTATTTTGCAACTTTACCAGAGGAATATGTTTGCCTACAAGCAAGCTTGAATTTTTATAATCGAGAAGAAAATTATTTAACTAGGTTATTTTCCCTTGAGTATTATATATGGTTTAACTTTCTTCTCCCCGGATTGGATAGAGCTAGTTTACCTGTGCCACTTGGAGGAACAAGTAATCATTTTAAGGTAGATTTTTTAAAAAAATTTAATGGTTGGGATCCATATAATGTTACTGAAGATGCAGAAATAGGTATAAGGCTTTTTAGTCAAGGCTATAAAACAAAAATGATTAATTCTATAACTCTTGAAGAATCTTTATTAGATGTGAAAGCATGGATATATCAAAGAGCCAGATGGATTAAAGGATTTATTACGACCTATTTTGTCTATAAATATAATCTTAAATCTAAAACTCATAAGTTTCCGTTGCTTGCACAATTATCAATCAATATATTCTTGGGCCTCTCTGTATTAAATTTTATAATGTTTCCGTTATTATGTCTTGCGCCACTACTGATTGAATATAAAGGGATTTTGCTAATTTTTAGAGATATTAGTATTGTGCTTTATGTGTTATATTGTTACTTAACTGCCGCCTACGCTATGATCAATTTACAGAAACGCTTTTTCAGTTTCACAATCAAGGATATTGTTGTTATAATAGGCTGGCCATTTTATTTTACACTTCATAGTTTTGCTTCGTGGCGAGCAATTTATGAATTATTAGTAATACCGTATAAATGGAATAAGACCGAACATGGTATAAGCAAGTTGGAAATGAATTTAGATGATTGATTTATTTAGTTTAAATAATAAAACGACCTCTCGTGAAGAGTATACTGCTGAAGATATAGAAGTTCTAGAAGGGCTCGAGCCTGTAAGGCGTAGACCTGGAATGTATATCGGCGGAACAGATGAGAATGCTCTGCATCACTTAATAAGTGAAGTACTTGATAATTCAATGGATGAAGCTGTTGCTGGCCATGCGACAAGGATAGAAATTTTAATGCATGCTGATAATAGCATTACGATAAAAGATAATGGACGAGGTATTCCGCTAGACCCACATCCTAAATATCCTGATAAATCTGCCTTAGAGGTAATCCTCACTACTCTCCATTCTGGTGGAAAATTTTCTAGTCAAGCTTATAAAACATCGGGGGGGCTGCATGGTGTTGGGATTTCGGTAGTTAATGCTTTATCAGATTTCCTACAGGTTGAAGTTGCTCGTAACAAGGTTTTACATCGTCAAGTTTATAGTAGAGGTCATTCAACAGGGCCGCTTGAAAAAATAGGTGAAGTAGCAAATAGACGTGGTACTTCTATAACTTTCCATCCAGATGCAGAAATTTTTGGGAATCAGAAATTTAAGCCAAAGCGTATTTATGCTTTAGCTAAATCTAAGGCATATCTTTATAAAGGTGTTGAGATTCGTTGGAACTGTGATCCCGTTTTGTTAAGTCAAACACCTGAAATACCGCAAGAAGATGTTATTAGATTTCCTGGGGGATTAAAAGATTATTTAACCTCTCGCTTAGCAGAGCTAGATCCTGTAATAGCTGAAACTTTTACTGGAGAGAATATTGTTGATGATGAAGGTACTAAGGTTGAGTGGGCAATAGGATTTTGCGAAGGCGAAGGTTATACTCAATCATATTGTAACACTATACCTACACCTCAGGGTGGAAGCCATGAAATAGGGCTAAGGTCTGCATTATTGAAAGGTTTGAAAACTTATACAGATTTGCTGAATAATAAAAAAGCGCAAAATATAATAATTGATGATATATTAGGTTCAGCTTGTATAATACTCTCTGTCTTTATTAGAGATCCTCAATTTCAAGGGCAAACTAAAGAAAAGTTAGTTTCGCATGGCGTAAATAGAATTGTCGAGCTTGCTATAAAAGATCGCTTCGAACATTGGCTTACCTCGAATAAATTAATGGCTGAGAAATTGCTTGAGCATTTTATAAATGTTGCAGAAGAAAGATTAAGTCGTCGCCAAGAAAAAAATGTTAATCGTAAAACACTTACGCAGAAATTAAAGTTACCAGGTAAACTGGCAGATTGTTCAAGGGAAACTTCTGAAGGTACCGAAATCTTTATTGTAGAAGGTGATGCAGCAGGAGGTTCTGCTAAGAAGGCTCGTAATCGTGAAACTCAAGCTATTCTTCCTATTAAAGGAAAAATCCTGAATGTTGCTAATAGTACAAGTGATAAAATTCGCCTTAATCAACAAATTAGCGATATAGAAGTTGCTCTAGCTTGTGGCAGCATGAGTAATTATAGGGAAGAAAATCTTAGATATGAAAAAGTTATTATCATGACTGACGCTGACGTTGACGGCGCCCATATAGCATCATTACTGATGACCTTTTTCTTTAAAAGGATGCCAAAGCTTATTGAGCAAGGGCATTTATATCTTGCAAAACCACCTCTTTATCGTTTAACCCAAGGGGTTAATACTTATTATGCAGGTAATGATCAAGAAAAAGATAAAATGGTAGCTAAACTTAGTAAGACTAGTAAAGCTAAAATTGAAGTAGGTCGCTTTAAGGGGCTTGGTGAAATGAATGCTGAACAGCTAAAAGAAACTACTATGGATCCTACTAAAAGAACATTAATTAAAGTAAATGTTAACAATATTACTGATATAGAAAATATTGTTGAAGACTTAATGGGCAATAAACCTGAAAAACGTTATCAATTTATCCATGATCAAGCATTAAACAACATGGATATGATAAAAGAAAATTTAGATATTTAAGGAGAACTCGATGAAATTAAGAAATGTCATATTTATTATGTTAATAAGCATTTCTACTTGCTTAGGTCATACAGCTTTTGCTGCAAGCAAAGATGAATATATGAAGAAATTCCAAGCAATCTTTGAAATGATAGATAAATATTATGTCCAAGAGCCTGATAAAGAAAAGATGTTAGAAGCTGCAATAAATGGTATGGCATCTTCTCTTGACCCGCATTCCTCATACTTCAATAAAGAAGAATATGCAGATTTAGATGATCATATAAAAGGAGAATTTGGTGGTATAGGTATAGAAGTTATATTTGAAAATAGTGTTGTAAAAGTTGTAAGTCCGATAGATGATCTCCCTGCTGATAGAGCTGGTGTTAAACCAGGAGATTCTATTGTTGCAATCAATGATGAGTTGGTACCGAATCTGGGCTATACTAAGGCTGTAAAGAACATGCGTGGCAAGCCTGGTACTAAAGTTCATATAACTGTAATTAGAGAAGGTGAAAATAAACCTATAGAATTAGATTTAGTAAGAGAAATAGTAAAAATAAAATCAGTTAAATATAGTTTAGATAACGATATTGCTTATATAAGAATAGCAGCTTTCAATAAAACTACTAAAGATGAATTAGAGAAAGCTTTTACAGCATTAAAGCAAGAGGCAAAAAATGGTGTTAAGGGTATTATAATGGATGTTAGAAATAACCCTGGTGGCCTTCTAGACCAAGCAGTAGCTGTTACAAACTTCTTTATTGATGAAGGGGTTATTGTTTCAACTAAGGGAAGAACTTCAACAAGTGTGAGCAAGGAAAAAGCTAGCCAATTTGGGCCAAAAGCGCCTAAAGTTCCAGTAGTTGTCCTAATAAATTCTGGTACTGCTTCTGCGCCAGAAATTGTTGCTGGTGCCTTACAAGACTATGGTAGAGCAATAATTATGGGTACTAAATCCTTTGGTAAAGGTTCTGTACAAACAGTAGCTCCAATAGGGGATGGTGCGCTAAAGCTTACAATTGCAAAATATTATACACCAAACGGTAGGTCTATTCAGGCTGAAGGTATTACGCCAGATATTATTGTAGAGCCTGCAAAAATTGAATATTTAGGTTCACAAAAAGAAGAACGAAAATATTCTGAAGCATCTCTAAAAAACCATTTAAAAAACGAAACAACAAAAGAAGATCAGAAAGATAATAATAAAGATAAAGAACCATCTAAAGCTTTACAAATTAGCGAGCTTTACAAAAAGGATTATCAATATTCAAGAGCTTTTGATTTACTCAAAGGGTTAATAATTAGCAAATCAGCAGTGAAAGCAAATGGCAGTAAAGCAAACTTTTAAAAAAATCATTAAGCTAACGTTACAGCTAATAAATTTCAGCTTATTTGCAGCTCTAATATGGCTTGTTGCTTACGGTTACTACACGGTGCAACCTGCTATTGAGCAAAAAGCAATTAGTGATATGCAAAAAATTGTAATTAATATTCATAAACAACACCAGGAATTACCGTTTGATAAAAATAGTTCACATGAACGAGAGGAGGAGGATAAAGCTCCTTCAACTTTAGATGAAGCTCAGCTAGAGGCTGATAAAGCAGCAATTAATCCTGGAAGCCAGGCTAATGAAGCTAAAGAGAAGAAAAATTTAATAGAGATTGAACCAAAAATTACTGCAGATAATAAGGCTGATAATGAAGTAGAGGATGAACAATTATCAGAAGCTACTAATAATAATCAGTCTAGTAATGCAGATCATACGCAAAACACTCAGGGGGCTGATAATACAAAAGATCAAATTAACATATCAGATTCATCCAATCCTTATAAAGTACAGAAAACTAAAATAGCAATCCTACTCACTAATTTGGGTCTTGGAAAAAATGTTACTGAAGCGGCTATTCAATTGCCAAATGAAATTGCCCTTGGTATATCACCATATACTAATAGTTTGAAGGAGGCTTTATATAAAGCGAAAGAAAATGGTCACGAGCTTTTCTTAGAAATTCCTTTTGAAACGGAAAAATATCCGTTAGATGATATGGGGCCACTTGGAATATTATTATTATCTGATGATGGTGAAAATTTAAGTAGATTGCAGCAGATTTTAACAGCCTTCCCAGGAATCAACGGTGTTTATAGTTTACCTAACGAAAAATTTACTGATAATGTACAGCGTATAGATCCAATACTTGACATTATAAGTCGTAACCGATTATTATTGTTGTATGGTAAAGGATATTCTAATATGCTTCTTTTTCAGTTAGTAACTCAGAAACGAATTTCTACACTCGCTTGCGACCATTATATAGATTTGAATACTGAACTTTCATTAATTCAAAAGAATCTTGAAAAGTTAGAAGAAATAAGTAAAAGTAAAGGCAAGGCTTTAGGTTACATTAATTCTTACCCAATTACCATAAGTGCTCTTGCAGATTGGCTAAAAACTCTAGATAATAAAAATATTGAGTTAGTGCCTGTATCTGAAATTTTGGGCCAATAATGAAGAAATTTAAGCCTATGCTCTGAATAAGGCTCTTAGATAAGAATTTTGTATCTATTATGTATAAAGAAGATAAAGAAAATAAGATTAATAGAATGAACCTGCCTTATAGAGAAGGGGTAGGTATGATGATTATTAATCAATATAATAAGATTTTTGTTGGTAAAAGGATTGATACTAAAATTGAGGCTTGGCAAATGCCACAAGGTGGTATTGATATTGGTGAAACACCAAGTCGTGCAGCACTTCGTGAAATGCATGAAGAAGTAGGATCGAATAAAGGTGTAATCCTTGCTGAGAGCAAAAAATGGTATAGTTATGATTTGCCTACTTTTCTTATTCCAAAACTTTGGGGTGGAAAATATCGTGGGCAAAAGCAGAAATGGTTCCTTATTAAGTTTACGGGTACTGATGAAGATATAAATCTAAAAACTGCTCACCCAGAATTTAATGCTTGGAAATGGACTTCCCTTGATCGCCTACCTAAAATAATTGTCCCCTTTAAACGTAAGCTTTACCAAGCAGTTGTTGAAGAGTTTAAGGATATTATTACCAAATAATTGAATTTTTATACGTTAAAAAGTTATTTATAGAACCGCTTTGTTTTAATCTCACTCTTACTTTATCTACCTTGAGTATTCCTGTCTAGTTATGAGAAACTAATATGGAGTAAATCTGTAAGCTATTCTTTTTTCAAAAAAAATTCCTTACGCAGAACCTAGATAAACTTTTGACATAGGTGCTAGATTGAGCTAACCTAATATTGCAACATTAATTTTGGGAGGAATTATAATGATAACAAATTTACCTGCAAAGCTTGTAGTAGTTCTTAATTCTTTTAAAGCTAAAATTCTAGAAGCAAATGGTCTTAAAGTAACCAAGACCTTAAAGGAGCTAGATTATAAAGAAGATTTAAAACATGAAAGTGAGAATATGGATTACAGCCATGTAAATAATAGAGGGCATCAAGGCTACGCGTATAGAAGTTCTACGCAGAGCCACTTTTTTGATCCTAAGCATACTGCGCAAGAGATTGAGAGACAGGAATTTACCAGGCTCTTATCAAAGCAACTTCATAATATACTAATATCAAACCCCAAGCATTTTAATGAAGTTATAATAGTTGGTGAGCCAAAAGCGCTTGGTGAATTAAATCATTCGCTTGATAATCATTTAAAAGCTCTTGTTACAAAACAAGTCTCTAAAGACTTAGTCCATCACCAAATTAGTGATATTGAAAGGGCTATATTTAGCTGATGAGATTGTATATAGTATATTTCATTTAAATATATATAAGTGGACGCTCATTATTTTACAGCGTCTACTTACTATAAAAATCCAATTTAATTAATATATTCCGTGTCTTATTTTAAAAGTTTCTTTAGCTCAAAATTAAGCTTTGTAACATTTATTTTCTCGGTAACAAAGAATGGTGGAAGAGTAGTTTGTTTCGTATTATCTATTAGTAAACTCAATTGAGTATGTGGAATATTAGTTTCTCTCGAAACTCTTTCAATTTGAGCTTTTGCAGCTTTTACTGAAATAAATGGGTCAAGATTACTACATGAAAAAGCGATCATTTCAAAAGGTATTTCTGTATTGAATTCTTTATTTAGGTTCTGTAAATTATTTCTTAGATCGAAAATAAATTCTTCATCATATATAGGAGTTGAGGCTTCAAACTCTGAGTTAACATATGGACGTGTATGAAATAATTTAGAGGACTTAAAATCTTGGCCTATAAGATAAGAGCCTTTAATCGAACCATCCTCGATAATTAGAGAACCTTTGGATGTGTGTGGGAATAATATATTACCAACTAAATGTAGTAAAAAATTATATATTCCTGCTATTAGAAAAGCACAAATTATAAATAATTTCAGGCTTTTTATAATGTCATCTATCATACTAACCTCAAAAATACGATTAATGAATCTAATATTTTAATACCTATTGTAGGAGCAATTATCCCCCCTAGACCATAAATTATTAGATTACGCCAGAATAATCTTTTGGAAAAAGACTTTCTTTTATTGTTTAAAGCTATCGGGGTAAGAATAAGTATTATTAAAGCATTAAACATCAACGAAGAGAGGATCGCACTTTCTAAAGAATGTAATTTTGAATAATTGAATAAAGCAAGATCAGGGAAACTTGTGCTAAATAGTGCTGGAATAATAGTAAAATATTTTGCTATATCAGAGGTTAGGGAAAAAATAGTCAAAGCTCCTCGCTTCACCAACATGTTTTTTGCTGTATCTCTTAAATAAAGAATTTCACTTAAATCATTTTCGGTCAAAATAACGTTTGCAGCCTCAACTGCATATTCATTGGAATTCTTAAAAGCAACACCGACGTCAGCGCGTGCAATAGCGGGAGCATCGTTCGCTCCATCTCCAATCATCGCAACAGTATAGCCATGGTTTTGTAACTTTTTTATAAAGGCTAATTTCTGATTAGGTGTCGTTTCAGAATAATATGCATGTACGCCTATCTTTTTAGCAATATGTGCTGATGTTAGCTCATTATCACCTGTAAGCATTATTGTCAGCATATTATGCTCCTTAAATATATCTATTTGCTTTTTAAACTTTCTTTTTATTTTATCCTGAACATGAATAACGCCAAATATCTGCTTATTTTGTACAAGCAACATAGGGGTGCCGCATTCTGCAGCAATATTTTTCTTTATTTGTAAAATTTCATTATCTAGTTTATGTTCGCTAATTCCTAAATAATCACAGATACCTGAAAAAGCCCCTTTCCTTATTTCTAAACTTTTATAATTACATCCGCTAATTCTATTGGTAGCTGAGAAATTTAAATTAGTATATTTGCTAAAATCAATATCTTCATCGTTAAATTGGAATTTCTGTTTTGCAAGCGTAACAATTGATTCCCCTTCAATAGTTTTGTCTTGCAGGGATGCAACAAAAGCTGCTTGCGCAAGGTCTCTTAGCGAGGTTTTACCCACTGGGATGAACTCTATTGCAATTCTATGCCCCTCAGTTATAGTTCCAGTCTTATCAAATACAATAACGTTAATATCAAGTGCAGTATCAATTGTAAAACTATCCTTTAATAAGATATTTTTTTGCTTAAGAATATTTGAGCCAGAAGAGGAAATTGCTGGTAATAAGCCTGAAATAGTTGTAGGCATCAGCGTAACTGTTAAGGCTATCAAATATAATATAGGTATTTCTATTCCTATATAGGAAGCTAAAAATTTAAGGCTTAAACTAATTGCTATGAATAATATAGAAAGACCAATAATAAGATTTTGCAAAGCTATTTCTAAAGGAGATTTTTCACGATTAATATATCGCATGAAATTCGAGATATTTGAAAAAATAGAGAATGGTTTAAGATCATGAACCTTAATAACTAATTTATCCGATTCTACAATACTACCTTCTCTGATCTTATTCTCTGTAGGTTTAGTAGATTTTAGGACAGGTTTTACTTCCCCTGTAAGGTCAGACTCGTTAACAAAACTTTGTCCCCATACGATAATACCATCTTTTGGCACCACTTCTCCTGCTTCTAAAATCATTAAATCTCCTTGACGAAGTTTATTTTCAGCTACATGAGTAAAAAAATCTAAATTCTTAAGGCTTCTAAGTTTTTTAATTAAAATTTCGGGTTGATTTTTAGCTATTTGTGTAGGGTCAGCTGGAGTATTTATAGTTGTAATTGCCTCTGCTATATTTGCAAAAAATAACGTGGCCCATAACCAAAAGGTTAAATAGGAAAAATATATAACCTGATTACTTCCTATAAATATATTATAAGCTAATATAATAAGAGAGCCAGTTGAGGCTAGCCATACTAAAAATAATATAAAATTTTTAAGCAAATAGCTTGGGTTGAACGCTAAAAATGCATTTATAAAGATTACTTTGACTTGTTCGAATTTTATATTGGGGTATTTCATAATAAATTACTATTCTGTTATCGAAAGTAAATTAACGAACTCAAGAACAGGGCCTAATAATAATACTGGGAAAAAAGTTAAGGCTCCCATCAGGAAGATCATGAATGATAAAAGCACGCAGAATTCAAGACCTGAAGTATTTATATTAGTGTTATCGACGATTCTGATCTTTTCAGCAAAGGACCCAGCTACTGCCAGAGCGAAATAAATAGTAGGGAAGCGTCCTATAAGCATAGCAAGAGCACCGAGTACATTAAACCAATCATTATTTATATTGATTCCTATCATCGCAGCACCATTGTTACTAAATAAAGATGAAAAATTGAATGCTAGAGCGCTTATTGCTCGAGGGCCATGTTGGTTGATTAAGTCACTTGTGATAGGTAAGGCAAGGCTTATGCTTATGAATAAAACAACGCCAATAGGGAAAATTAAAGATGAAATAATTATATAGTTAATCTCTTTAATAGAGATTTTTTTGCCTAGGAAAGTAGGTGGCTGTCCAACTATCAGCCCTCTAATAAATACGGTGATTATAATATATATTAACATTGTAAAAAAGCCAGAAGCTACGCTGTCTAGAATAAATTTCCCAATAATTAAATTACCCAGTAAGCTAAAGATGCTAAGTGGAGAGTAATTATCAATTATTGAGTTTTGTGAGCCCAATGAGGTGGCAGTTGCAAGGGTAGTCCATAAAATTGCAGGAGTTTTTTCTTGTAGTGATTCTTTGCCTAAAATGTTAAAGCTATCTTGCGAAGGTGATTTGTTTAAGAAGTAAGTGAAACCATATTTATTTTCAGCATAGTAGGTTAAAAAGAAGCTTAAAGCTATGAAAAACACTATCATACTATAAAGTGTCCAGCTAAGTTTTATATTATCGACTATATAGCCATAAGTAAAAACTAAAGACACTGGAAGCAATAATATAAGCATTAATTGAATTAGCATTGCGATCTCGGTGGGGTTTTCAAAAGGGTGAGCCGAAGCTGCATTAAAAATACTTCCTCCATTGGAGGCAAAAATCTTAATTGCGACTTGCCCAGCAGCAGGTCCAATAGTAAGGTCGCTGTTTATATTTTCAAGATTTTTAAAAGCTATAATCTTTGTGAATTCATGAGGTACGCCTTGCCATATTAAAATTACCGCAATTAAAAATGAGAATGGCAATAGAAGATAAATTTGTGCTTTGAGGAAATCAGCGTAAAAATTTCCTATAAAAGGGCTTCTCTCATTATTCATACTCCGTGTAAAAGCTATAAATACTGCAATACCAGTGCCAGCAGATAAGAAGTTCTGTAGCATTAATGCAAGAATATGACTAGCATAATTTAATTCCCTTTCGGCATCATGGCTTTGCCAGAAGGTATTAGTTACAAAGGAGGTAGCTGCATTAATAGTAGCAGGAATATTAAGTGGCAAAGCTCTATCAAACCACAAGTAATTTTGGTAATATAATATTATAAATGTTACTACTAAACATAAAATATTAAAAGACATAAGGCTTTTAAAATAGCTAGTCCAAGATTGTTGCACTGGATTATCTAATAAGCGTAAAAATAAAGTCTCTGTGCTATAAAGAGGCTTTAGTAATTTAATTTTCTTATTACTATAAACATATGCAATATATTTTCCCAGCAATGGTGCGCTTATGCTTAGGACAATAAAATAGATTATAAGCGAAACCAGCATATTTATATCCCAGTACACCCAACAAAATTTTGTTTTGAGTGATTTGCCTCAGGTGGTGTTAAGGGTTTTTTTATACCACATCCCACAAGCAGAGTAAGAATAAATAGCATCGATAAAAATTTTGTCATACAAAGCAATAATTTTTGGTCAAAATAATGTGATCTTTAAATAAATAGAGCGTTTTAATATATAATAAGGTTACAGAAAATTTTTAGTAAAATTTATATTAACTATAAAATAACATTTACATAGCATAAAGTCATCTTATGAACAAGTTAATAGCAGTGTTTTTAATAATATCATTGATTGGAATATCACATGCTGCACCTTATGACATGCCTCAAGAGCCTTCTATAATAAATAAAACTATTATAAAAATAGAAGATAAAGCAAATGATATACTTATTCGATATTCTCCTGAGAGTAATATAGTAAATTATTCTAAAGTGAATTTTGAGCAAAAATGTACTTACAATGATAAAGAATTCTATCAAGATAATATAGTAGGGAAAGGAGTTGTAGAGGTAAAGCTTACTGAAGAAAGTAGTAATATTAATAATAACTTAGATGAAGAAGCACCTAAGAAGAAGGGAAAAAATGGAGCGCAAAAGGGAGTTAAAGAATCGTGGAAAATAAAATATCTAAATAATTTTACCCTACCAGATGATATAGAGATATATGATAAGGATAATAAGGAACATTACTTAGATGAGTTTGAGAATAAAACACTACTGATAGTTTTTTGGGCTACATGGAGTTCTCCTTGCCTGCAGGATTTGATAGCGCTGGACGACCTTAAGAAAGATTTCAGGAAATTACCATTTGAGATAATCCCTGTGTCAGTAGATTATCAAGACAGTAAAATTGTCTTTGACTTTCTTGTTAAGAATAATATAAGGCATTTAAAGGCTTATCATGATAGGAGGAACAGGTTATTTAAAGCCTTCTCTGTGATAGGGCTGCCTACAGCATTTCTTATAACTCCTGAGGGTGAAGCTATAGCGTCAATACAAGGGGTAGTGAATTGGTACGATGATAGTATTAGGGAGATGCTTTTCTCTTATATGAAAACAGAAAATTCTTTACCAAAGAATAGTTACCATGATAAATCTTTAAATTATTCGGTAAGATCTATTGACAATAAAGAGAAAAAAACCAACACTATAGAGAAAAAAACTTTAGAAAATAATTTATCTGAGAAGCCTAAGGTTGAATCTCGCGATAAAAAAGAGGTAAATGATAAAAATGATGATAACAACAAATATAAAAAAGAAAGCAAATAACTTGAGTACTGCTAATGCAGTATATACTCCTAAAATTTCTACTAGTAAAATTGACCAAATTCTCTCATTTTTACCTTTTGAAAAATTTAGAAACCCACCTGCCACTATCGCAGTTTTAAGGCTTTCTGGTGTTATTGGCAGCCAACCGCAACTTAGAAGCGGATTATCACTTGATGGACTAAACACTACTATTGAAGACACTTTTAAATTACCAAGGCTTAAAGCAGTTTGCCTTAGTATTAATTCACCTGGTGGTTCACCAGTACAATCAGAACTTATTGCCAGCCGTATAAGAGAGCTTGCTGAAGAGCAAAAAGTGCCAGTATATAGTTTTATTGAAGATGTTGGAGCTTCAGGAGGATATTGGCTTGCTTGTATTGGTGATGAAATATATGCATCAAAGAGTTCTATTATAGGCAGTATCGGCGTGGTATCAGCTAGTTTTGGCTTTAATGAAGCAATAAAAAAACTTGGGGTAGAGAGACGTTTATATACACAAGGTAAGAATAAATCTATGCTTGATCCATTTACACCTGAGCGAAAAGAGGATGTTGAGATCATCAAGAAAATTCAAAGAGATATTCATCAGCATTTTATCGACTTTGTCAAAGATAGAAGAAAGAACAAAATCACCCAAGATGACGATATAATATATACAGGAGAAGTTTGGGCTGGCGAGATAGCGCAAGATTTTGGCCTGATCGATGGGTTAGATAATATGTATAGTTTTATCAAGAAAAAATTTGGCAAGAATGTAAATATAAAACACATGAACCAAAAACAATCATGGCTTAAAAAACGCTTAGGGATTGAGGTGAAAAACCCAATTAATGAATTAATTAGCTATATCGAAACTAAGATCCAAAACGGTAAAATTGGGTTTTAGAGTCAAGGAAAATATAATCAGGTCTTAATTATAGGCTTGATTATAATTTTTTTATATCAAATCTCATATATATATTTAAACCCTAAAACTCCCTTCTTTTTTAACTTACATAGATTTAAGCATAAAAATTTTTCTAAATATAAAGAAAACCTCTTGACCCTATTGTTACTATATAGATTATTCTCAAAATTAGGAGATAAAATGATAACTAAATGGTACGTGAAAGATCTAAGTAAATTAACGGGTGTATCGGTGCAAACATTGCATCATTATGACCGCATTAACCTACTTAAGCCATCTTTAAGGCTAGATAATGGTTATCGTTTATACTATGAGAGGGATTTATTGAAACTACAACAAATTATAGCATTAAAGTTTTTTGGTTTTGAGCTTTCTCAAATAAATAGTCTACTAGCCGGAGATGTTAAGATGAAGGAACATTTCAAAGCGCAGGTGCGATTTTTAGAAGAGAAAGCAAATACCTTAATGGAAGCAAGTCAAGCTTTAAAAACTGTAATAAATGATTGTAGTGATGAATCGATTCCTTGGAAAACTATAATTAAATTAATCGAGGTATATCATATGACAGAGCAACTAGAAAATACATGGGTAAAAGAAATTTTCACTCCAGAAGAGTTAAGACAATATGCAGCTTTCGAAGCAGAGTTAAAAACGAGTTCAGGCTTGGAAAAAAAAGCTATTTTTCACAAAAAATGGGATAGGTTACTAGAAGAGATAAATAATAATCTTAAACTTGACCCGAAATCCGAGAAAGCTATTAATTTAGCAGAAAAATATATGCAGGTAATTAATGAGTTTTATGGAAGAAAATATGCTTATTTAAGGACTAGGATTTTTGAAAAGGGTTTTGGAGAGGGTAAAGGGCTTTCTGAAACGGGTTTAACGCCAGAAATTTTATCCTGGATAGAGCAAGCTATTGACCAATATTTTCGCAAGCGTATACATAGTATTCTTGCGCAAGTAGGAAAAGCTCCATCAGCTGAATTAATAAAGAACTGGAATGAAGTTCTTGATGATATGTATGGTGAAGAAGAGGAGAGAAAAAAAACTATTACTCATGCTGTAATGCATAGTAACGAAATAAGCCAGGAAGCAAAGAGATGGTTACAGGAACATGCTAAATATAATTGAATGTAGAGTTATTTACAACTTTTCGTAATGGTTTAAAAAGCCTAAAGCAAAAGTAGCTTTAGGCTTTTTAAACTTAACAGGTTAAAACTATTACTCCTTCGTCTCATCAAGTGGGACTGGAATAAATAATGTTGCATCTTGTCTTTTAACTAGCAGGAGCATATGTTTGCGTTTTTCTTTAACTGCGTTATTATATGCAGCTTCAAACTCTTTAACATTCTTGATTGGTTGTTGATTTACAGCAGTGATTAAATCACCTTTCAGTAAACCTTTTCTCATCCAGCTCGAACTATAATCTTCTTTGATAACTATAATTCCTACAGCACCTTGACCTAAGCCATATTCTTTTTGTACTTCCGGTGTAATATTACCAAATAAGATTCCATGTTTGCTGATTGTACCATCTTTTAAATTCAACCTATCTTCCTTTTTAGGCTTAGTTTCAACTAGCTCTTTAGTTTTGCTTTCACGGATTTCAGCTTCAAGTTCTATCCTTTTGCCGTTGCGAAGTACGGTAAGTTTAGCCTTGCTACCTAGAGGACTTTCAGCAACAAGCCTTGGGAGTTTACTAGAACTCTTAATCGGTATACCATTATATTCAATAATAATATCACCAACTTGTAGACCTGCTTTATCACCAGCTTCGCCTTTATCTACCTCTACAATTAAAGCGCCATTAGATGTTTTCATATTAAGGCTCTCAGCAATCTCTTCACTAATTGGCTGAATTCTAATACAAAGCATTCCCCTAGAAACTTTGCCGTGCTCTTTAAGTTGAGCTACAACTTTCTCAGTAATAGATGCTGGTATCGCAAAACCAAGACCAATATTCCCACCGTTTGGTGAAGTAGTTTGAATCGCTCTGTTAACGCCAATTACTTCTCCTTTAGTATTAAATAAAGGCCCCCCTGAATTTCCAGGATTTATAGCAGCATCAGTTTGAATATATTCATCAACTATACCGTTTGCTGAAACATCTACCTCTCTGGTAGGGGATGATACAATACCAGCAGTTACAGTGCTACCAAGCCTATAAGGGTTACCAATAGCAATCACCCAATTACCAGTTCTTACATCAGCCGAATTACCAAATTTTACAAAAGGCAAATCCTTACTATATTCCACTTTAAGTAATGCAAGATCAGTTCTAGGGTCGCTTCCTATGACGCGTGCAATAAGTTCTGTACCATCGTACATCTTAATGTTAATTTCATCGGCGTCTTTTATAACGTGGAAATTAGTTACAATATAACCTTTAGTGTCAACAATGAATCCGGAACCAAGCGAAACGATTTTACGATCTGTAAAAGAGTCATCAAATTGTTGAGGTGGAATTCCAAATCTTTCAAGGAATTCGTTAAAAAGATCTAATGAGTTTTCTTCCTGCATCCGCTTACGAGGGCCATTTTTTGATTGCTTCTCAGGATAATGGACAGTCGAAATATTTACGACCGCTGGAAGAAGCGGTTCTACAATATCGGCAAAATCAGGTAAGCCTGATAAACCCCCATTAGTAGAAATAGGCTTTCCAATTATTGCTGTTGGTTTTTCGGCCAAAGCAAAGGAATTAAGTGATAATATTAATGATAAACAAATAATTATAGATTTTAATTGCATACTTACTAACCTCATAAATGTTTATTTGCCTAAACGTAAGAATTTCAATAACTCACTATCAGGGCTTAAGATAAAAGATGTATCTTCTTTCTTTAATGTTGATTTATATGTTTCTAGTGATTTGTAGAAAGCATAAAATTCAGGGTCTCTTGCATATGCTTCATTATAAATTTTAGTAGCTTCAGCATCTCCTTCGCCGCGTAAACCTTGAGCTTTTTTATAAGCTTCAGCAAGTATTACTTTTTTCTCTTTATCGGCTTGAGATTTTATACGAGCTGCTTCTTCTTGGCCTTCAGCACGTATTTGCTTTGCTTCTTTTTCTCTATCAGTGGCCATTCGTTGGTATATTGCATTACTATTTTCTTTAGGCAAATCAGCTCTAAGGATTCGAACATCAATAACTTGAACACCAAAATTAGCGGTCTCGTCATTTACTAAATCTCTTATTTCATGCATTATATTACTTCGCTCGACGCTTAAGAGAGTAATTAGTGGCACCCTACCAATAACACGACGCATAGAAGATTCAAGAATTCTATTAAGCCTAATTTTCATACCATTATAATTATATACAGTCTTATAGAACTTAATAGGGTCAGTGATTTTATATCTTGCAAAAGCGTTTACCATGATTCTTTTCTCATCGGAAGCTGTTACTTCTTTCGCATCAGCGTCAACGCTTATAATTCTTTTGTCAAAATACTCAACATTTTGGATTAAGGGTAATTTAACCTTAAGCCCTGGCTTGTCTATTACTCTTACTGCTTCACCAAATTGGAATATTATGGCATATTGCCTTTGATCAACGGTAAATATTGAACCTGATAATAATATTAATAATAATACGCCAGAAGTGATTAGCATCACTAAGTTTTTAGTCATGATATTACCTTTTAATATTTAGTTCGTTTGGCTGGATTGCCATATGTGGTAACAATTGATTCTTAGGGACTATTATTTTACGGCTACCCTTTAATATTTCTTCAACTGCATCAAGATAAAGTCTTTCTTTTGTTACTCCTCGTTGATGCGCATATTCCCTATATATTGAGATGAATCTGTCAGCGTCACCTCGAGCTTTTGCTACTACCTCTTGTTTGTAACCTTCTGCCTCTTGAATCATTTTAACCGCTTCGCCTCGAGCTCTAGGTAAAATATCATTTTTGTAAGCTTGAGCTTGATTTATCTCTTTTTCTTTATCTGCTCTTGAAGTTTGTACATCGCGATATGAGTCAATAACTTCTGTCGGTGGCTCGGCTTTAAGTAGTTGCACATTCTCTATATGTATCCCAGTGCCATATTGATCGAGAATTTTTTGAGTTAATTTTTGAATTTTCTCAACAATATCTTGTTTTTGATTAGATAATACATGTGAGATTGGAGTTTTACCGATCACTTCACGAATAGAGCTCTCAGCAGCTGCTTTAACGGCTTCTTCAGGGTTTACAACATTAAAAATGTAATCAGTTAGTTTTTTAATACGCCACATAACGTCACAGTTTAGGTCGATGATATTTTCGTCTCCTGTAAGCATTATACTTTCTTCTGGAAAATACTTATAAGCGCTCTCACTCTCTAGGGTGCGTCTTGAGTTTAGTCCAAACCCTCTTTGATTGACAGATCTATAACCTATCTCAATTCTTCGTGATTTATCTACTTTTTCAGTTATCACTCTCTCAAAAGGTTCAGGTAAATGATAATTAAGGCCAGGTTTATCAATCCTTACAAATTTTCCAAAACGCAGAATGGCTGCCTCCTCCCCTTCATCTACTTTATATATTCCTGAGGCAAGCCAAAGAATTAATAAGAAACCTAATGCAATTAATATTATGCTTTGATTAAAAAAGTTTTTATTGTTAAAATTAAAATTATTGAAGGGATTACTTGGACGGTTCCTTGATTTGAAATTGAATATATTATCTTTATCTTCATCAGGATTATCCCAAGGGGATTTTTTTAGTATATTCATAAGTTGATTTAGCATATTATAATTTGATTTTTAAAAGTTAGATTCTTTAAAGTTTTTAACATAGTGTGTAAAATATTTCAATTAAATTACGCTATATTCAATATATTATCATTATTATTATGCAATAAAGCTAGGATATGAATAAAGAACTTATATTAAATGCACTATCAAATTTAAGCTTTAAGGACGGTGCAAAGCTTATTGAACGGATTTCAGCTATCGTCATTCGCAATGGAAATATTGGTTTTAGTATTGAAACCGATGAAGATAATATTAAAGAGGCTTCGTGCTTAAGGGAGGAGGCAATTGAAATTTTAACACAATTAACTGGTCAAAAAGTTACAATTGTTCTTACAAGCTCTAATAATATTGATGAACCATATGTTCATGATGCAGTTAAAGCTGCTAAGATAGCATTTAACCAAAAAATCAAAATTGAAGGTATAAAGAAAGTTATTTGCATCTCTTCTGGTAAAG
>JAJFBM010000017.1 GCA_020697135.1 Rickettsiaceae bacterium | reverse complement strand
ATCGCAGCCGTCAACGATGTCTTACCATGGTCAACGTGACCAATAGTACCAATATTTACGTGCGGCTTATTCCTTACAAACTTCTCCTTACCCATAGTAATATCCCTTTATTAAATATTTAACTTAAATCTTAGATTTAACATTATCTGCAACATGTTGTGGTACTTCACTATAGTGAGAGAATACCATGCTATATTGCGCACGACCTTGTGATAGAGATCTCAAAGTATTCACATAACCGAACATTTCTGACAATGGAACATTTGCAAGAATAACTTGAGCATTACCTCTTGGATCCATACCAAGAACTTGTCCACGTCTACTATTAAGATCACCTATTACATCACCCATATATTCATCTGGAGT
This sequence comes from Rickettsiaceae bacterium, assembly GCA_020697135.1. Taxonomy (GTDB): domain Bacteria; phylum Pseudomonadota; class Alphaproteobacteria; order Rickettsiales; family Rickettsiaceae; genus JAJFBM01. The sequence continues at coordinate 23,877 of JAJFBM010000017.1, read as the reverse complement.
TACAACTTCTACCTTCATTACTGGTTCAAGTAATTTTGGAGATGCTTTAGCAACACCTTCTTTGAATGCTGCTTTTGCCGCAATTTCAAATGCAAGTACGCTTGAGTCTACATCATGGAAAGCACCGTCAGTTAATGTAGCCTTAAAGTCAATTACAGGGTAACCAGCAATGATACCTGTTTCTTTAATAGCCTCTAAACCTTTTTCTACCCCAGGGATAAATTCTTTAGGAATAGCACCACCAACAATTTTACTTTCAAATTGGAAGTTTGAACCTGGCTCTAATGGCTCGAATGTAATCTTCACTCTAGCATATTGACCAGCACCACCTGATTGTTTTTTATGCGTATAGTCAATCTCAGCTTTCTTAGTGATTGTTTCACGGTAAGCTACTTGCGGAGCACCAACATTTGCTTCAACCTTGAATTCTCTTCTCATTCTATCGATGATAATCTCTAGATGAAGCTCACCCATTCCTTTAATTACAGTTTGACCTGTTTCCCTATCGGTTGCAACACGCAATGATGGATCTTCCGCCGCAAGTCTTGATAATGCCATAGACATCTTTTCTTGATCAGCAGTAGATTTCGGCTCAACAGCAAGTTCAATTACTGGCTCTGGGAATTCCATTCTTTCAAGAACAACTAAACTCTCAGGCGAACATAAAGTATCCCCCGTGGTTGTATTTTTAAGACCCGCAAGAGCTACGATATCACCAGCCTTTGCTTCCTTAATATCTTCCCTATTATTAGCATGCATAAGTAGCATTCTGCCAACACGCTCTTTCTCATCTTTAACAGTATTAATAACAGTTGTACCTGCTTGTAATTTACCAGAATAAATTCTGATGAAAGTTAAAGAACCAACAAAAGGGTCATTCATAATTTTAAAAGCTAGGGCCGCAAAAGGCTCATTTTCTGTACGTTTTCTTTCTATTTGCTCTTCAGTTTTAACATCAATACCTTTAACTGTTCCAATATCCAGTGGAGAAGGTAAATAATCAATAACTGCATCTAGTAAAGGTTGCACACCTTTATTCTTAAACGCACTACCACAAAGTACAGGTACAAATTTACCTTTTAAAGTACCTTTCTTAATACATGCTTTAAGCTCATCTTCGGTAGGCTCTTCACCACCTAAATATTTCTCTAATATCTCATCATCAGCTTCAACAGCAGTTTCAAGTAATTTTAATCTATATTCTTCAGCCTGATCCTTCATATCTGCTGGAATATCTTGATATTCAAACTCAGCACCTAGTGATTCATCTTTCCAAATAATCGCCTTCATTTTAATAAGGTCAACAAGCCCCTTAAACTGATCCTCAAGACCAACTGGCATTTGAGTTACAAGCGGAGTTGTTCCAAGCCTATCTAAAATCATTTGCACACATCTAAAGAAGTTAGCACCCATTCTATCCATTTTGTTAACAAAACAAATACGCGGAACTTTATATTTATCAGCTTGACGCCAAACTGTCTCGGATTGAGGCTCAACACCAGCTACCCCGTCAAATACTGCAACAGCACCATCAAGAACTTTTAAAGATCTTTCTACTTCAATTGTGAAATCTACGTGACCAGGTGTATCAATAATATTGATTCTTTTTCCATTCCAGAAACAAGTTGTTGCCGCAGAAGTAATAGTAATACCTCTTTCTTGCTCTTGCTCCATCCAGTCCATAGTTGCAGCACCTTCGTGCACTTCACCTATTTTATAAGACTTACCTGTATAATATAAAATTCTTTCAGTGGTAGTTGTTTTACCAGCATCGATGTGAGCACAAATACCAATATTGCGCACATCCTTAAGTTCAATTTTGCTAACTTCAGACATAATTTAGTAACCTTTAGTTTTTTTAGGACTGAAGTGTGAGAAAGCTTTATTTGCTTCAGCCATTTTATGAGTATCTTCTCTTTTCTTAATAGCAGCCCCTCTATTATTCGCTGCTTCAAATAACTCTTCAGCAAGCTTATCTGCCATAGTACGCTCCGGTCTTTTTCTTGCAATATCAATAATCCATCTAATTGCAAGAGTACTAGCCCTACGCTCATCAACAACTGATGGAACTTGATAGTTAGCGCCACCAACTCTTACTGAAGTTACTTCTAAATTAGGCTTCACATTACTAAGAGCATTAGTAAAAGCTTCATAACCATTTAATTTATGCTTACTCTCAATTCTATTGAGCGCACCATATACTATCTTTTCGGCTTGAGCTTTTTTGCCCATTTCCATTATTTTATTAATAAACTTACTTACAAGCACACTACCAAATTTTACATCTGGTGTTACTTCTCTTCTTTCCGCTGCATGACGACGCGACATCGAACAAACCTCATTTTAATATTTACTTAGGACGCTTAGCACCGTATCTTGAACGGCCTTGCTTACGATTTTTAACCCCTTGTGTATCATACGCACCACGCACTATATGATAACGAACACCAGGTAGATCCGGAACCCTACCGCCTCTAACAAGTACTGTAGAGTGCTCTTGTAGGTTATGACCTTCACCAGGTATATAGGCATTCACATAGTAACCAGTACTAAGTTTTACCCTTGCTATTTTACGTAACGCTGAGTTAGGTTTCTTAGGAGTAACAGTTTTAACTATTACACAAACTCCCTTAGCAAAAGGATTACCTTTAAGCGCTGGAGACTTTGTTTTTCTAACTTTATGCGATCTTCCAAATCTAACCAATTGATTATTTGTAGGCATTAAAAAAACTCCAAATTATAAATAAAATATAATATTTTGCGGAAGGATATTATTATCACTTGAGTTAAACGTCAAGTAAAACTTTTACCTTTTGATAATAAATACACAATTTTAGGTTGGTATTTTTGACTCACCCTTAAATTTTTTACGACTACTTGTGCATTTGTGCATTGTTGATGAAAATAACATGGTTTTTCAAGAATGCAAGCTTTTTATAATTAGACTTATAGAAAACTGCTTAAGTTTATAAAAATTTTATAAATGCGAATGCCGCTGAGGTTTAGTAAGAAGAATATTCTGCCAAGAAATAATATTAGCGAGGTAAATTTTTTAAGATGATCCTCAAGAATACATACCAGAGGATCATTTTTTAGTGCTTAGGCGTCTAGCTTTTCAACAGCGTGAGCTCTAAAGCCTTTATCACATTTATCAGCTTCAAAGACCACCTCGTCACCTTCATAAATTTTTTGACCTTTCAGTACACTTAAATGTACAAAAATATCATCTTGTACTTCTTCGCTACAAATAAACCCATAACCTTTTGAAGGATTAAACCATTTGATTTTACCTTTAGACTGCATAACTCCTCATAATATGATTAACACATAAAGGCAATCTTAATGGATTATATTGCGTGTAATAAAGATCTATATAGTAAAAATGAATGTAATTTTTTCCTATATGAGGAAAAACCACACAGTTTTTTCAACCAATACTTTTAACTCCGTATTGTTCACTTAAAATAAACCTATTTTCTTAACTATTCTTTAACTATTTTGATGATAATATATAACGTGATAGTCTAACTATTATCTTAAAAACATAATTAAAGTTAAAGGCTTAGAGTTTTTTGAGCAAATAATTTTAAGGAAATAATACAGATAATACCAAGTTATTCTATCGGTTATATAGGTAACACCTATCGCCTTATTATAGGTAATAATAAAGCAATAGGTCTTTAATCGGCAGGTAGCCAAATAAAAAAATAATATCCATGTAGGAGATTTTTATGCCCGTTTCTTTAGTTAGTAATAACTCATCTGTGGCAGCACAGTTTAATTTACAAAATGCCACTAACAAAGTACAAGCTTCTATTCAAAGACTTTCAAGCGGTAATGCAATCACCAAAGCTGGTGATAACGTAGCAGCACTTGCTGTAGGTACTCAGTTTAGAGCTTTCGTAAATATTTTAAAAGCAGGTTTCAAAAACGCTGCACAAGCAACAAGCATGCTTGGTGTTGCCGATGGTGCACTTCAAGCTATTGGTGAAATCTTACAACGTCAATCTACGCTTGCATCACAAGCTAAATCAGGTTCTTTAGATACGAATGCAAGAACATATCTTGACCAAGAGTTCCAAGGTCTAGTAGAAGAGATTGACCGTATTGCGACAAATACCAACTTTAATAGTATTAAGATGCTTGATGGTAGTATGGATACTGCTCTTAGCTCAGTTGAAACTAAAACAGAAACTAATAACTCTGAATCAGTTTTAAAAATTAAATTTGGTGAAAATACTGTAAAATCATTTGATCTTGCTGCTGCGTCCCTGGCTACAACTAACGCTAGTAAAGTTGTAACTGTTACAATGGCAAACCATGGTTTACAAACAGGTGATGTAATTGATCTTTATTTAAATGCCGCTGTTAACTTAATTGATGACGAAACAGATCTTTCAATAACAGTAGTTGATGAAAATACATTCACTTACACTACAGGTGGTGCTGCAGCGAACGCTACAGCTAGTGGTGGTGCTGCAAGCGATGCTTTCAAATTACAAGCAGATCCATCTAAATGCTATGACTTACTTGATGGTAATACCTTGAGTATTAATGGTGTAACCTTTACTGCAAAAAATACTAATGCTGATGCCTTAACCTATACAGGTGCTGCAGGCCAAATTAAAACAAATTCAGCCCAAACACCAGCTCAACTTGCAACTGAAGTTAAAGCAGCTATTGATTATTATATCAATCAAAAAGCTACTGGTTATGAAAAATTACTAGGTGTAGAAATTCAAATTAACCCTTCAGATTCCTCTGAAATTATATTTACTCATCGTTCAAATGGTGTATCAGGTAATAATTTCTACATTCAAAATGCGGCTGGTGCACAAATTACCGGTGGCACTGTGAAACAGCTTGATCCATCAACACTTGTTTCACAAGGTGGTACAGCAGGTGACTTAACCCAGATGAATACTATCATATATGGTACTTTAAATGACGATATATTAGATACTATTGCTGGAGCAAGAGCTACCGCTTCATTTACAATTGCTACTAACCCTTCTGCTACTACAGACGGTTCTGCCGTTAACATTGCCATAGGTAATATTAAGGTTAACGCCGATGGAACAGGTCTTATAGTAACTCAGAATGGCCATGGTCTCAAAGGTGGTGAAATAGCAGCTTCTGGCGGTATAGCTCTGGATGTCAACTCAGGCATGACAGCAGCCGCAGGCGATTATACTGTAACTGTACTTAATGAAGACACGTATCTTCTTACAAGCCCAGTTTTAACTGGTACCTTTACTGGTCATCAGGCATTAAATACCGCTATAGAAACTCTTACTTTTGTAACAGAAGACGAAGGTGATAGAATCAACGTTAATGGTAAAGAGTTTAAATATGTAACTACTACAACTGGCGCTGACGATGAAATCTTAATTGGCGCTGATATTGCAGCGACAAGAATAAATACCATCGAAGTTTTAAATAGATCTGAAGATCCACGTGTACTACAAGCGACTTATGCAGCGTCTTCTACAGCAGGTGAGATTACTGCAACTTATAAAGGTTATGGTACCAATGCTACAAACCGCTTTACACTTGGTGGAGCTGCTAGATCAGCAAACTTAACTATTACCAACAGAACCTTAACAGGTGGTACTGCTGTATCTGGTATAGATTCTAGTAAAATTACTAATAATACATCTTTCATAGGTAAGATTTCTGGCTTCAACTCTACTTATAAGTCTAATAATACTGTAGATTTATCTGTTACAGTTGGTAGTTATACTTACACTGCAGAAAATGTGAACACTTCACCTACTTCAGCTACTTGGATTACACTTTCTAATAATGATGGTGGTGGTTCTTTCAAATTAGAAATGGCTGCAGGCAAAGGAAGTAATGTTACAAACCAATCAGACGCTGATTCTTTAGCTAGACGTTTTGACAATGCTTTCTCTGGTCTTAAAGCAGTTCAAAGAAGAGAGCTTGCAAGCTTTACTGAAGGCAGTACCATAAAAAATGGTTCAAGTACTATTGGTTCTTTACAAAACGCAGCTATCTACTTTACAAATGAAAAGTTTACTTCTTTAAAAATTGAAGAACTATCATTTGTTGCTCCAGATGCTGATTCAGGCCAAACTGACGCTAGGGTCGAAATGGTTATTAATGGTGAAACATATCGTACTGCTGCAGGTATTGGTTCTACTATATATAAAGGCTCAATACTTACCCTTACTAATGAAGATGACAGTAATAAGAAAGTTGAGTTTAGAATTGGTAATCAAAACCTTGACCTTTCAACAGATGCTAACGCTGCTATTATTGAGGAAAAATATAAAGAAGCCCTTGATACTGGAGCTGGTGCAGATGCTGGTGTTAACTTCCAAATTGGTACAGAAACATCTGATAATATCAATGTTAAAATCAAAAGTGCTTTAACATCAGATATTTATTTAGATGATAATGGTGAATATCAAGAGCTGAATATTAAAACTCCTGAAGCTGCAACAATAGCTCTTGAAGTACTTTCTAATGCTATCACTACGGTAACATCTGCTCGTGCACAGGTGGGTGTATACCAGTCTAGATTTGACTATGCTTCTGCAGCTATTAACTCATCTATCCAAAACCAGGACGCTGCAAGATCTGAATTCTTAGATACAAAAGTAGAAGAAGAATCTTCAGACCTAGCAATGAGCCAAGTAAGGATGAATGCAAGTATATCTGTTCTTGCACAAGCTAACCAAATTACTCAAGGCTTACTCCAGTTACTTCGGGGCTAAGAGTAGTACTAAAGAGACTAAAGGGTCAAATTTTTAGTCGACCGCACAAAGGAAGAGAGAGGGCAACCTCTCTCTTTTTTATTTTTAAAGTAAAAATTTAACTCTTCATGTATATTAATCTGGCTAAAACAAAACATTAACCTGTTAAAGCTCTTAAAATAAAGGCTTTGAACGGCCGAAAAGGAATTTAAAAATACACCCCAGTTAAACTGTTAGATTTAACTCTAAATAGATTAATTCAAACTGGCCCACTCCCCTCATTCTATACAAGTCTGAGCCGCATGGTTACAACTTCTATATAATATGCAGCCAAGCAACAAAATCTTACCGGTACGGAATGATATACTATAGAATAAACCACCCCTTGTTTGTTAAAGAAAATTAATTAACATAAGGTATTGTAGTTTGATCTAATTTGATTTCAATATATTATAGCGCAAATAAATATTTTGACTAAGAGTCTGTATATAAATGCATGGATTCATCAGTTTACTATATCAATATAAAAATCGTAATCCTCTTTAAAAGGATTTTCAGGTTTCTTTTTATTAGTTGGTACTTTAAAAATATTAGGATCTATTAAAGGTATGATCTCGAATGTTATTATGTCTTGATTCAGTAACATATCATCTCCTCCCCTCTGACTATGATAATAATTATTTACTATTTACTAACAGTAGAACATATATCAATATGAGTCAAGGGGGTTTTTCCACTAAAGGATTATAAGTAGAAAGGTAAAAGAATATATTTGGAAATATAGTTAGATAGAGAGCCTATATAAGCTCTCTATCTAAGGAAGATTTTACAATTTCACGTCTTGCATTAATTTTCTAACGCTATCTACTGATTTTTCAAACTCAGCTTTTTCTGACGCGTTAAGCTCGATTTCCACTATTTTCTCAACGCCATTTGCACCAATTATAACAGGAACGCCAACAAAAATATCCTTCATGCCATATTCACCATTAAGATATGCGGCACATGGAAGCATTCTTTTTTTGTCTTTTAAATAGCTCTCAGCCATAGCAACAGCAGATACTGCTGGCGCATAAAAGGCAGAACCTGTTTTAAGAAGCGCAACAATCTCTGCACCACCATCACGCGTACGTTGGACTATTTTATCAATTTTCTCTTGAGTACTCCATCCCATTTTTACTAAATCCGGAACAGGTATTCCACCAATCGTTGAATATCTAACAAGCGGCACCATTGTATCTCCATGTCCACCAAGTACAAATGAAGTGACGTCTTCAATCGATACATTAAATTCTTGTGATAAAAAGTAGCTGAACCTTGCAGAATCTAAAACTCCAGCCATACCTACAACTTTATTAGTTGGTAGTCCACTTACCTTCTGCATTACTGCAACCATTGCATCTAGAGGGTTTGTTACAACAATCACAAAAGCATTTGGTGCATATTTTTTAATTCCTTCAGCAACAGATTTAATGACGCCAGTATTGATCGAGAGCAAATCATCCCTACTCATACCAGGTTTACGCGGCACCCCGGCTGTCACAATAACAACATCAGAACCCTCTATATCTTTATAATCATTAGTGCCTTTATACTGACAATCAAAACCATCAACGCTAGAGCTTTGTGCAATATCAAGGGCTTTACCTTGCGGAACGCCTTCAGCAATATCAAATAATACAACATCACCAAGCTCTTTTAAGCCAATAACATGAGCCATTGTACCGCCAATATTGCCACTACCAATTAAAGCTATTTTATTTCTTTTTGTCATTAGTTCTCTCCTTTTATTATATCCAGGCTTTCCATTAAAATTTTATAAGTCATCATCGATAGATGGAGATTTATAGTCACCAAGTAGCTTTCCACTATTCCGACTTCCATATAAACATGGCCAGCCTTCTAAATCTGCTAGGTAGAAAGCGTCGGATATCACATACTTAACTGGCGTTGATAATAACTCAATCATTTTAGTATCAGATATTGCTGCAGCAATATCTTTAGGAGTTATATCGATTTCACCATTGTCATCATTTGTCTTTTTATAGGAAATATCAGGTTTCATACCATGCTTAAGTAGAAAATCTACTAGCTTATAATTTCCTTGCTCAACAGCTAAATGGAGAGCAGACTTTCCATCTTCATCTCGAATACAAGCCATATTTCTCGGAATTATCTTATCTCTATCTTTACAATAATCTTCATGATCAAGTATTGTGCGCATAAAACTGATCGAGTTACTTAAATACTTATTTATAGCTTGTTCAGCTTGTATAGAATTTCTTTCTTTTATGGCTTTAATTATATTTGGTATCATTATTTACTCAGACTTGCCTTCAGAACCAGATTTTGAAAACATAAATTTACCAATTAATGACTCAAAATTTATAGAAGATTGAGTATGTTGAATAGTATCGTTTTCTTTTAAATTTTCGTCATCAGCGCCTGGCATGATCACCACATATTTACCACCAAGCAAGCCTTGGCTTACTATCGCTGCAACTGAGTCTTGAGGAATTGGTAAACCTTCTTTAAGTCTCATTTTAACTTGAGCCATATAAGACTCTTTATCAAGGCCTAAATCTTCAACAGTACCTACTTTGATACCAGCAATCATAACATCACTTCCCTTCACAATGCCTTCAGCGCTTTGAAAAGTAGCATTTACAAGATAGCCTTTTGTATCTTCGCTTTGGCCACTATTCTTATACGCGTAAGTAAAAAAAGCTACAGCAGTAACAAGTACTATAAATCCTATAACCGTCTCAATAACATTTTGTCTCATTTATTCTCTCATTCTTTAGGTTGCCAAGATTCGTAATCTGACGAAACTTGTTTTCTTTTAACATTTTTTTTAGGATCTCCCGAGGGAAAATATGCAAAAACGGTACCTGTTAGATTAGGAGTATGCTCTTTTTGCCATTTATAATTTTTGATTTTACCTTTTAAAGGCACACTATCACTAAGATAATGAAGCCATGCATGCCACATTGGTGGAATCTTAGAAGGCTCAGCACTACCATTATAAATTACATATCTCTTCTTCTTACCAAGATAGTCGCATTCTTTTTTGGATAAATAATATCTATGACCATACTCATCTTCGCCGATGAACTGGCTAGTAAATTTTATGTATAATTTGTTTATTAATGACATAATATTATATATTCATCTTTTTTGCTTCCTGACAGCCTTTAACAGCAAGACTATCAGCTATTATGTTACCCTTATTATCACTATGCCCCTTGACCCAGTGCCATGTAATATTGTGATTTTTTAGAGCATCATCAAGAGTTTGCCATAGATCACTATTCTTGACCAGATCTTTATCACTTTTACGCCAATTATTTTTTCGCCATTTGACAATCCAGTCAGTAATACCATCTTTTACATATTTGCTATCTGTATAAAGATCTATATCACAAGGCTCTTTTAAAGCTTTCAACGCCTCGATTGCAGCGGTAAGCTCCATACGGTTATTAGTAGTATCGGGGCTTGAACCATAAATCTTCTTTTCATGCTTACCGAAAATTAAATAAACCCCCCACCCTCCTGGGCCAGGATTGCCTGCACATGCTCCATCTGTATAAATTACTACATGTTTGCGAGTATTCATTTTATTTATATATTTAAAAAGCCATAGGCTTCTTTGATAATTTTAAGATGCCCCTCAGCCACTTCCCTTGCTTGATTTGCTCCTTGCTCTAATACTCCTAAAATATAATCTTGATTCTTTAAGTAATCATTCAGCTTTGCTGTTATTGGTGCAAAATGTGAAATTAATAGTTCTGCAAGATCTTGCTTGAATATAGCGAAACCCTTACCCTCATAATTACTTACTATTTCTGTAATCTCCTTACCAGTCATTGCAGAGTAAATATTGAGTAAATTACTTATAGCTGGTCTCTTATCGGCATCAAAATAAATCGCTAGCTCACTATCAGTTTGCGCCCTTTTAAGCTTTTGCATAATAGTATCAGCATTGTCTGTTAAATTTATTCTTGACTGATCTGATGGATCAGATTTACTCATCTTCTTTGTACCATCTTTTAAGCTCATAATTCTCTTAACTGTAGCTTGAATCATCGGCTCAGGTACCTTAATTAGGTTAGAGTTAAATTTCCTATTCACCACACCTGCAATATCACGAGCAAGCTCAAGATGCTGTTTTTGATCCTCACCTACTGGCACTATATCGGCATTATATAATAAAATATCTGCACTCATTAGAACAGGATAAGAATATAAGCCTAAATTTGCATTTTCACCATTTGCACCAGACTTATCTTTAAATTGAGTCATCCGGTTTAACCAGCCAAGCGGAGTTGAGCAACCAAGTATCCAAGCAAGTTCAGCATGTTCTTTAACCGAGCTTTGCGCAAAAATTGTTACCTTTTTTGGATCTAGTCCACATGCAAGATATGCAGCTGTTGCATATATAATAGATTTCTTAAGCTCTGCTGGATCGCGATCAATCGTAATAGCATGCAAATCAGCTATAAAGAAGAAACATTCGTAATCCTCTTGCATATTCAACCAATTTTTAATAGCACCTAAATAATTACCAAGATGCATAGTACCTGTAGCTTGAATACCAGATAATACCCTTTTCTTCATTAACTTAATCCTTGATTTTTATATATTAAACTTTAGACCATCATAGGCAGGCAATATCCCTTCTGGTAAATTTCTTCTTAGCTCCTCATAATCTATAGTATGGTCCATATTTGTTAAGTAAACCTGTTTAGGCTTGTATTTATCAACCCATCTGAGAACATCCTGAAGACCAGAATGCGCCGGCGACGTTGTTTCTGTAATACAATCAAGAACCCATATATCGATATTTTCAAGATATTGCTCAGATTCTTTAGGAAAATCTATTACATCATTTGAATATACAAAATTTTTAATTCTAAAACCTAAGCTATCTATTCTACCGTGATGTTGTTTAAAAAATTGTATCGCTACGTTTTTAATATAGATTTTTGAGAAAAAGTCAATTTCTATAGGCTTTAAACGCTGATCTCCCCATTTATCATTTGCATCAGGCGATTTAAACATATAAGGGAATCTATTAATCATCGCGTTTAAGGTATGCTTATCACTATAAAAATCCAAGGGTTGCTTGGTCCAAAAAGAAAAAACCTTCAAGTCATCAATCCCATTAACATGATCAGCATGATCATGGGTTAATATTGCTGCATCAAGTTTCTCTACTTTTTCCCTTATTAACTGCATTCTAATATCTGCTCCAAAATCAACTAGAATATTTGTATCCGTATCCTCAATTAAAATTGCTGATCTTGTACGTTTATTAAATGGCGATTCTGACTTACATATTTTACAGTTACAGCCAATTATAGGTATACCAACCGAAGGTCCACATCCTAAAATTTTTACAAGCATATATTTAATATATTTTTATTAATTAGTTGAAATAAGCGAAAACAATGTTTATTAATCAATTTATTACAAAATATTATAGCTAATCATTTATGGAAGTGAAACGGATTTTTTACGATTTTTTAGGTTTCAACAAGGAACTTTTCTTGATTTTGAACTATATTACTAATTATGGCTATATTCCATATTTTCTAAAATATTTATCTTCAATGTTTTATTATATATTGTTTATTCCATATATGATCGCGATCAGTCTTTATTGCTTATACAATATCAAAATAAGTCCTGATACTCAAAAGGAGCATAAATTTTATAATTACTGCTATAAATTGCTTAAACCTACTTTATGTTATTGCTTATTCGTCTATATTTATGCAAGCCTTAAACATACAATTAATCTACCAAGGCCCTATTGCTCACTTGATCCTGTAAGTTTTACATCTATAATGAATTTCGAAGGAGAAAGATGTTTATCAAGCTTTCCAAGTGCTCATTCGGCTCTAGCATTAATAATAACTTTCTACCTATGGCCATATTTAAACAGATATGCTAAAGTATCCGCTACTCTTGTGATTATTTTAGTTGGTTTATCACGTATATCTCTTGCAATGCACTACCCGGCAGATATTATTTATGGAATTATTATTGGATTTATGACTCTTGGGTTAGCAGAAATAACATACAAATTGTCGAAAAAAATAATATTTACTCCTATCATTAATATAATATTTAAGCTGATAAAAAATTATATTTAAAACAAAAATAGAATTTTTTTCTCAAATGATATAGTATATTTTTTATTTACATACTTGCACTTATAACTTTTTTAAACTAGAGTAATTTGCTAAAAACTTATTATTTATAAACTATAATGCTCATTATTATAGTTATATAATCGCTTAAAGCATGTATTTAAATGATTATTTTAGATTGATGCTTAAGCATTTTGATCATATTGTTTGTAGGAAATGCGTATGAAATTATGGCAGAAAGTCACCCTAGGCCTTATATTAGGTATTTTGTGCGGTGTATTGCTTGAAGAAAAAGTAGAGTCCATTAAGGTAATAGGCTTAATTTTCTTAAGAATAATCACCATGGTTATTACACCCCTTATATTCTTTTCTTTAGTTACAGGTTTAACTAGTATGAGCGACCCTGGGTCACTTGGAAGAGTCGGTATAAAAGCTACTTTTGCTTTTCTAACAACTACTTTTTTCGCTGTAGTATTCGGACTTGGCATAGCTTTGATCCTAGAACCTGGGGTTGGTGTCAATATCCATTTTGGTGCGGAGGATTTAAATGAAGCAAAAAAAGAATTTGACCTTGCAGAATTCTTTCTAAATATTGTACCTATTAATGCCATAGGCTCTCTTGCTGAGGGTAAAATACTACAAGTAGTGTTTTTTGCTATATTTACTGGTATTACTTTAAATAAAATGGGTTCATCAGCAAACCAAATTAAATCCTTCTTTAGCTTAATGTCAAAGATGGTATTTAAAATGATGTCTATGATTGTTGAGCTCTCACCTTATGGAGCTTTTTCTTTAACAGCTTGGGTAGTAGGTACGCAAGGGCTTGGTATATTATATAGTCTTTGGAAGCTTATGTGCGCTGTGGTAATTGCAATGTTTTTGCAATATCTCATATTTGGCGTACTTATTATGGTCTTTTGTAGAATTTCTCCTATGCCTTTTTATAGAAAGAGCTTTGAATATCAAATACTCGCTTTCTCAACTAGTAGTAGTAAAGCAGCTCTACCAACCACAATGCAAATTTGTCGAAACCGACTTGGAATTTCAGACTCAAGTACCTCTTTTATCTTACCATTAGGTGCTTCTATAAATATGGATGGATTTGCTATTAATCTTGCTTTATGCACAATCTTTTTTGCTCAAGTTCTTGGTGTAACACTGCATATGTATGATTATCTTGTAATAGTGTTAATGGCGACACTTGGTTCAATAGGTGGTGCGGGTATACCTGGAGCTTCGATGTTTATGTTACCAATGGTTTTAGCTGCAGTTAATTTGCCTACTGAAGGAGTAGCAATTATAGCAGGAATTGATAGAATTTTAGATATGCTACGAACAACTATTAATATTACAGGTGATGCTACAATCACTTTAATAGTTGATAACAGCGAAGGTACCTTTGATAAAGAAAAATATTATTCTTAATCAACTAAGTTTCATTTGTTAATTAAGTATTTGTTTTATTATCTACATCCCCTTATATACCGTTTCAACTTTATGACGCGGTATATTTTTTATCCCACAATAACTTGAAACTTATATCTATATTTTCTTTTAAAATTATATAGTTGAAATACTTATTAAATTTGCTATTTTATATTTAATGCTTAATAACCAGGAAAATAATTCATAAATTATTAATTAATTAAGGCTTTCGCAAAGTACTTATATTGCTGCAACCATAATGAGGAGCTGTGCGTAAAAATTTTATAAAAAATTTACTGCTTATTTGTTATATAATAATTAATTGCTCAACTGTTTTAGCTGAGGCTAAGGTAGTAAGGATCGGCTCAGGCCATATAACTGGTATATATTATCCAGTAGCTCAGCAATTATGTAAAATAATAGAACAAGAGTCTCATAATAATTATAAATGCATAGCTGTACCGACAAAAGGCACTCTTGAAAATCTAACGTTACTAAATAATAATGAAATTGATTTCGTAATTGCTCAATCAGATATATCTAATGACGCTTTCCTAGGCCAAGGTATTTATAACGGACAGAAACAAATAACAAGCCTACGTAGAGTTGTTGGTTTATTCAATGAATCTCTTACAATCCTTGTTCGAAAGCACGGTAAAATAAATGTAATTGATGATCTGAAAGGTAAGAAAATTTTAGCTTCTACAAAAAACTCTATTTTTTCTTTCCCTTTGACGCTATTTGTAAATTTCTATAATTGGCAAGAGGCTGAATATCCTATATTTATCAATAATAATTTACTGAGCGCAAGTAATGCTTTATGCGAAGGAATAGTTGATGCTGTTGCAATTACTATATCTCATCCTAATGGCTTTACTAATGAAATTGCCCAAAAATGCGAAATAGATATAATAAGTTTAGAAAATCCTTTGCGATACTCAATAATAAATAAGCGCCCCTATTATTATGACACCGAAATAAAAGGGAACCAATATCCAGGGATATATCATGTAAAAAGCACTATTAGTACAGCTGCAATATTGGTAACCACAAAAGATCATATGGCCGATATTGTAAATATGTTACTAAATCGCCTCATAAAGAAGCAAAATTCAACTGACATGATATTTACATCTTTACATAGCCTTGAGCTTAATATTAGTTTGGAGCAAGAAAATGCATTACCTCTACATAACGAATCTCAGCGATTACTAGAGGAGTTCAAATATAAATAATATAGTAGCTTAAATGTTTAGAAATATAGTGATACCTGTTGATCTAACAAACAATCATTTATGGGAAGAGATAATAACTAAAACTCTTAATATAATGGATACAACCTCTGGCAAAATCCATATAATAAATATTATACCAGAATTAGGAATAAATTTTTTAGAAGATTACTTACCACAGGAATGGATTGAAAAGAAAAAAGGCGAATCTATTGCAGCCATTCAAAAGCTTATTGTTAATTTTATACCGCAAGAAATTCAAGTAGAGCATTATGTTGCAAAAGGTGGGGTCTCAGAAGAGATATTAAATTATGCAAATCAAGTTAAAGCTGATTTGATAATTGTTACTGCTGCGAAGGGCTATGCTGATGATTACATACCTGGCCCTAATGCTAAAAAAATTATCAAATACGCTCAAACTTCTGTATTAGTTTTACGCACAAATTAAATAAAGATTATAGCGTATTTTTAACCTTAAGCTTACCCATAGCATATTTTATTAAAAGGCTTTTCATAAAATTATTAGAATTTATTATTGAGAGACCTGCTTGTCTAAAACTTCTAAGAATTGTAGAGTTATTGGAAAATATATAATTTAAAAAATCAGTTATAAAAAACATTTGCAAATTATCCATCTTTCTAGCCTTATGGTATCCTTCCAGATAAATACTTAAAAAAGGAAGCCCAGTAGATCTACATTGTTCAATTATTGGTATAAGCGCTGAAATATCCTTGATACCAAGATTTAAGCCTTGTCCCGCTAAAGGGTGAATAGTATGAGCTGCATCAGCAAGTACAATTACATTATTATTGTAATATTTATCAACAAGATTTGCTGTTAATGGAAAAGTATTAATTGGTGTAATTATTTCAAACTCTCCTAAGCTATCACCTAATATAAGTTGAACTTGTTCTTTAAAATCTGGTTTAGGTAATTTTAGCAGCACTTCAGCAAGATCAGATGTTTGCGACCACACAATTGAAGATTCATGCCCTCCCTTAAGCGGTAATATTGCAATAGGTCCAGCTGGAAGAAAATGTTCAATAGCGAAATTACAGTGATTCTTATAGTGTTTGATGTTAAAGATTATGGCTTTTTGATTATAATCTTTATCTATTTGGTTTAAAAAAAGTTGTTTTTTGGCTCGTGAAAATTTCCCATCACAGACAATAATTAGCTCAGATTCGATCTTTAAACCATCCTTTAAATATATTATATTGGAGAATTCATTTGAATCAATTTTCTCATACTCCATAGAGGTTTTAAGATCTATCAGCTTAGTTTCTTTTACTGCCTTATATAATCCTTTTCTTAAATCTTCATTTTTTATCATGAAACCCATAGCTTCTTCCTTCACTAAACTTGCAGGAAAGTGCAAGATAGATTTTGATTTATGTGAATCTATAACATAAATATCTAAAATAGGAGTTGTAAAAGCTTCAAGATATTGCCAAATTCCGTATGAATGAAGTATTTCTTGTGAGGACTTTGAAAGAGCCGTTGTTCGCATATCCAGGCTTAGCTCTTCTTCGCTTAAATTACCTTTTTCGATTATAGAGCTTTTTATATTTCTTGCAGCAAGGGCAAGCGCTGTAATCATGCCGCTAATGCCAGCTCCAAGAATTGTAATGGAATTATTAAACACAAGTACTCTACCCTATAAATAAACTGTTATTTTTAATCTACCTTTTTTGGTAAATTTTTCTCGATAAAAGAAATAAATTTTTTTGATTTAGGGTCAACAAGCGATGTATACCAAGCTAATAACTTGCCTTCAGGACTTATAATATATTTATAAAAATTCCAACTTGGACCAGAAAGTCTTCCAAATTCTGCTCTTGTACGTATAAAGAAAGGATGCGCTCTATCCCCCTTAATATCAGTTTTTGCGGCTAATGGAAAACTTATATTAAATTTAGTGCTACAAAAATTCTGTATTTCAGAATTCCTCCCAGGCTCTTGGTTGCCAAAATTATTTGAAGGAACACCAATAATTACTAACCCTCGATCCTTATATTTAACCCAAATTTCTTGTAAGCTTGCAAATTGCTTTGTAAAACCACATAAAGAAGCTGTATTTACAATAATAATTAGCTTACCTTTATAATCCTCGAGTTTAATTTTACCCTTACCATCAATAGTTTCAAAACTATAGCTATATATATTTTCTGATATTATATTATTTGCCATAGAAGAGTGGTTAAATAAAAACATTAATAATAGAACTTTAATTATTTTCATCGGTAGTTTTGTGATTTTGCGCGTTTATAAAAAATCTTAAAAAAGCCATAGTAGTTATATAGCTTAGTAAACCATAGATAATTGCTATGTCAATATATGATTGGTTATACTTATATGAGCCAAACAGACAAATTATAACAACAACAAGGTTAGTTGCAGTATTAATACACAGAAGCTTATCAAAAAAAGAATCTCTAATTAACCCAGTTATAATAAGAAAAAGAATACATAACAATATAATTATAATTAAATATTTAAATAACATACTAACTCACAATTTCTAAAATTTTTTTATCCATTATACCAGCCTGTAAATCTTGGATTGAAGAATTATCAAGTGCATGAATTAGTAAATTATTTTCATTAGTCTCAATAGTGACAGTTCCTGGAGTAAGTGTTATAGAGTTTGCATATAATACTAACCCTAATTCTTTTTTCTGTTTAGACTCGATCCATTTATAAGCTGGTTTAAGTTCCATAGTTGGTTGCCAAGCAATTGTTGCAACATTAATAGAAGACCAGAATATCTCTTTAACTAACCATATAAAATATCTATAGCTTTTTATGAGTTTGAGACTTAAATTAGAAATGGTAATGATTTTTATACTTATTAAAAAAGAAACCATACAAACTGAAACTGTTAATATAGGTTCATGTATAAATTTTTCTATACCAAATAAAATAATGGTAAAAAATAGTAATGAGATAAATAAGGTTAGCTTTGCTTTCATTGAGCGCAAGAATTATGTTTTCTTTATTAAAGTAATAAGTAACAAACTAAACATAAAAAGACAAGAGATTATTAAAAATGAATTATTTAAAGATATTATAAACGCTTCCTTTGCAACCAATGAGTCAAGCAAAGTCATTGCTGCTAAATCTTTATCAATTACCTGCCCATTCAACATATTTTTCACCATATCTAATGTTTGATTTGCTTGCACAGAAGTATAGTTAATATGTTCAGAAAAATGTGAGCTTACAATTTTCGTATTATTATGCACATAGGTATTAATCATTGCAAGACCTATAGCGCCACCTAAGTTGCGCATAAGATTATAAAGGCTGCTTGCATTCTGCAGTGAGTTTTTCGGTATAGAATCAAGCGCTATAGTATTAATCGGCATAAAGCAAAACATTAATGCAAAGCCTCTTACTGCTTGCGGTATAAATAATTCTGCAAATCTTGATTCCGCAGTTAAAAAACTATTTAAATAACAGCCAAGAGCATATAATCCCATACCAAAAACAAGCATCAGTCTTTTATCTGCGCAAGACTTAAATATTTTGCCGGCAAAAGGGGCTGATAAAAACTGGAAAGCTCCTGTTACAATCATTACAATACCTATATCTAAAGTATTCATCCCAGCGACCATTGCAAGATATAAAGGCATTAAATAAACAGAACAAAATAGTCCAATCCCTAAAATTAATGCAAATAAGCATCCTAAGGAGAAATTTAAATTACTAAACGCTCGAAGATCAACTATAGGATTATTACAAGTAAATTCTCTTATAATAAAAAGCAACAGACCTAAAACAACTAAGATTGTTAAAGATAAAATAAAACTATCCTCAAACCAACCTTTAGAAGTACCTTCTTCTAATATATATTGAAGAGAGGCTAAGCTTATTATTAGCAAAACTATTCCAATAATATCTAAATTCTCTAACAATTTAGAATTAGGTTGATCAAAATCAGAAAAAAAGAACACTGTTACGGCAACAAAAATCCCTGGAATTATATTTAATAGAAACATAAAATGCCAAGAAATAGCATCTGTAATATATCCTCCAAGTGTCGGGCCAATAGTAGGGGCCACAGAAACTACAAGGCCGATTACAATTGAAACTAACGCTCGTTGCTCTTTGGGAAATATCATGAAACTTGTAGCAAAAACTGTAGGTATCATCGCCCCACCAAAAAAACCTTGTAAGGCTCTAAATACAATCATAGATTCAATATTCCAAGCAACCGAGCAGAAAAAACTCATAATGGTAAAACCAAGTGCAGCAATTGAATATGCTACTTTTGTAGATAAAAGCCTAACAAGGAAACCTGATAAGGGGATGACTACTACTTCAGCTATTAAATAAGATGTTTGAACCCAGGCAAGCTCTTCTGCACTTGCTGATAATCCTGCACCTATTACAGATATAGAACTTGCTACAATTTGGATATCAAGTACTGCCATAAACATGCCTACAACCATTGCAAAAAATGCTAGTAATTGCATTGTGGATAATTTTGGCGGCTTATGCTCAAACTCATCTATTAATACTGCTTCTACCATGAAATCTTTCTAATCAATATGGACGTATGCTTTGACCGACATCCCTGGAATTAATAATCCTTTATATACTTCAGGCAATTCAAAATCAATTGTCACTGGAATCCGTTGAACAACTTTGGTAAAATTCCCTGTCGTATTATCAATCGGCAGTAAGCTAAATTTTGAACCTGTTGCAGGCGCGAGGCTACGAATTTGACCTTTAAGTTTTTGCGCACCAAGCACATCTACTTTAATCACTACTGGCATTCCTGGCTTCATTTTTTTAATTTGTGTTTCTTTGAAATTTGCCTTAATGGAAAGCTTCTCAATATGAACTATGGCAAAAAGTGGACGTCCGGGAGTTGCATAATTTCCCACTTTTGCAGAAAGATTTGTAACTATTCCATCAACAGGAGCTTTAACCAAGCTATTATTAAAAGCTCTTTCAGCAAGCTTTACTGTTTCACTTAAATTAACTAAATTTGCCATTTCATTTGCTTTCTTTAAACTAAGCAAACTTATATTATATTCTGAAGACTCAATATCAAGCTTTGCTTTCTTTAAAGCAAAAGAGGCTTTTTCTAAATTAGCTTTAGCATTATCTAGTAATTTTGCGCTGCTAAAATGCTCTTTATTCAAGCTTATATTTCTCTTATATTCCTTCTCTGCAACGCTTAAGTCAGCTTGGACTACGCTTAATGAATCATTTAATTTTTGGAGATTTAAACTTTCCAGTTTTATATTATAATCAGTAACGTAAATAGCATTTTCTCCTACTTGTAGCTGAGCTTTTGATTGTTCAAAACGCGCTCTATAATCTGCATCCTCTATCTCAATTATGATATCACCTTTACTAACTTCTGAATTTTCTGTTACAGCAATATTTTTTATTACCCCGCTAACTTCTGGACTAATTAAAGAAATATCGCCATCAATAAAAGCATTATCTGTAGATTCTGTTGTAAGCCATTCATTAAAAATGCTTTGAAAGAAAAATATTACCATCAAGCATGCTGCAGTAATAATTAAAAGTCTCTTTAAAGTTTTTCGTATAAAGCTCATAATTCTCTTGGCTTTTATTATAATATATCTAATTTTACAGGAAATTAGTTATTTGCCAATTAATTCATATATAAAATATGCTAACTTATTATTTACCATTGTTATAAAACACCGTTTTACTATATATAATAAGGTTTTCAAAGAGGTTCATGTTAATTTATGAAATAAAAAAAGCCCTAGTTAATACTAGAGCTTTTTTAATAATTTAAGATGTATAGAATAATTTAAGCTTGCTTTACTACTGAAACAAATACTTTATCGTTTTTCTTCCTAGCAAATTCTACTTTACCTGGCACAAGAGCAAAAATTGTATGATCTTTACCAAGGCCTACATTATCTCCAGGATAGAACTTTGTTCCTCTTTGCCTAACAATGATATTACCAGCAAGAACTGCTTGTCCATCTGATCTTTTAACACCTAGCCTACGGCCAGCGGAGTCTCTACCATTGCGGGAACTACCACCCGCCTTTTTCGTTGCCATTCCTTAAATCTCCTAAAAATACAGTTTTATTGTTTTGTAATATCAACTATCTTAATCTGAGTAAGCTCTTGTCTATGCCCCTTTTTACGACGATAGTTTTGTCTACGTTTCTTCTTAAATACAATTACTTTAGCGTCACGAACTTGGCCTACAATCTCAGCAGTAACAGTAACGCCTTTAACTAAAGGCATACCAATAACTGATGGTTTCGCAGCATCACCAATCATTAAAACTTCATCAAATTCTACTTTTGCACCAGGTTCACCGTCAATTTTTTCAATTCTTAGAACGCTATCCTTAGCTACTCTGTATTGCTTACCGCCAGTCTTTATTATTGCAAACATGTCAAATAATCTCTTAAAACAATATTATCTCGAATATCTGCAATAATATATACCAGAAATAGTCTAAGTCAATAAGAAATTTTAGTAAAAACTGAAGCATCGGTTAATCCCGTGTAATTATCAGCCTTCTCAAAGAAAATTAATAATTATATACAAAATATATGGTTAATATTTATTAAATGTCTTTATAAATAATAAAAATTATGATATGTTATCGAATTATGAGATTCAATTACAAGAAGAATAAATTTAAGGTATTTCATGAGTAATGTAGAATTTATTATGGTTTTCTTCTATCTAACCTTAACCCTAGTTCTCGGTTTATGGTCTGGTAGAAATGTTAAAAATATGACTGACTATGCTGTCGGAGGTAGAAACTTTTCTACACAAACCTTAGTCATGACAATATGCGCAACAAATATTGGTGGAAGCACTATAATCTCTCTATCTAGTCAAACATTTAAAGTAGGGTTAATCCATATGATAGCTGTTGCAGGTATAGTATTAGATAATTTGCTTACCGCTTATATACTTGCTCCCAGGGTCAAACACTTTTTAGGATTGATATCTTTAGGCGAAGTGATAAATGTTATATATGGAAAAACGGGGAGATACATAACTGCAATATCCGGGACACTTGTATCTATAGGCTTTGTTGCAGGACAAGTAAAAGCTTTATCAATATTTTTTAATTATTTTCTCGATATACCATTTCTAGCCTCTACTTTAATTAGTTGTTTCATTATTATTGCTTATTCATCTTTTGGTGGAATTAAGGCTGTAACTTTTACTGATACTATACAATTTATCACTCTTGCTGTTACAATGCCTATGATTTATAATGTTTCGCTTGAATTTATGAATGGTTATGAGGAATTATTTAAACGTATACCTGAGGCTCACTTAACAATTATTGAAAATAAATCATTCCCACAATATTTAATGCTTTTCCTTTTCTTTTCATTCCCAGGCATTCTCCCAACTACTATGCAAAGAATTCTTATGGCAAAAGATACACGGCAAGTTCATAATTCCTTTAAAATATCTGCTTTAACTATTCTACCTTACCGCTTCATAGCTGGAATGATAGGATTGGTAGCTCTAGCTCTGAACCCTGATCTACCACCAAATGATGCTTTTATGTTTCTAATAGATACACACCTACCTTCTGGTTTAAAAGGTATGGCAATTATTGGTATGATTGCAATAGTTATGTCAACTGCAGATTCTCATATAAATGCAGCAAGCGTATCCTTTACTCATGATCTACTTAAACCTTTATATAACGATAAGCTTTCAGATAAAGCTGAGCTGAAAATTGCTAGATATTTTAGCTTAATTAGTGGGATTTTTATAGTAATTATTGCTTTATCATTCGATAATTTATTAAAACTAATTCTATTCGTACAAGGTTTCTACGTACCTATTGTATCAATGCCTTTATTATTAGGTATTTTCGGCTTTAGATCCTCTGAGCGAACCTTCCTTGCAGGCGCTGCTGCTGGCGGATTAACTTTCTTAATCTGGAAATTATATGACCTTGATAACGTAATGGGGTTTGACAGTATTATTCCAGGCGTTGCAGCTAATGCTATAGCACTTCTTTCAACCCATTACCTCTTAAAGGAGAAAGGTGGTTGGGTAAAAGACAGAACAGTTCAAACTACAAAATTTTAGGTATCTTATGAGTAATATTGAATTTATTATGGTTTTCTTCTATCTAGCCTTAACCCTAGTTCTCGGTTTATGGTCCGGTAGAAATGTTAAAAATATGACTGATTATGCTATTGGAGGAAGAAATTTTTCGACAACGACACTTGTTATGACAATATGTGCTACGAAAATAAGTGGAAGTACTATAATCTCCCTATCTAGCCAAACTTTTAAAGTAGGTTTAATCCATATGATAGCGGTTGCTGGCAAAGTACTAGATAATTTAATAA
>JAJFBM010000048.1 GCA_020697135.1 Rickettsiaceae bacterium | reverse complement strand
TGATGAGCAAAGTGAGCTTCTCTCAGAGCTTCCAGAAGGACTCAAAGAGTATATAGATAACCCAGAAGCTTTAGTGAAGGCTTACTTTGCAAAAGATAGCACTTTACCGAGCATAAATTTTATTGAACCTTACGCTATGAATGAGGTTGAATGGCAAATGTTTTGTGAGCCGCTACAAAGACTTATATTACCAAAAGAGTTAAAGCAATCAACAAATGAATATATAGCGCAGTGTAATGCTATCATTACTGACCCTAAGGCCAAAGCAATTAACGAAAGTCATTTAATGATGATAGAGAGGTTAGAACAAGTTGACGCTTTAAAAAGTAAAAACGAAGAGCTTGAGAAAAAAATTTTAGAGCATGATATTATAATGAAAGAGGCTGCAACTCTTGCAAAAGAGAATCATGAATTAAAAGAGGAGATGAGTGTTATAAAGAAGCAAAATTGTATATTCTTTTCTGTGCTAAAGAAATTACTTGCTGATAAAAACCAAGAAGCTAATTCAGATTTTGAAGATTTAAAGGCTATCTTTCCACAAAGCCCTGAAACTGATCAAAAGCCTATGGATATTATTGGAGATTCAAGCTTAGACTATAGTTGATTTGAGAGCTCTGGAATTTATCTTACTACTGGACAGTTTGTCATTCCCGAGCAGGCGGGAATCCAGCTTTTAAGAGTTCCAGGCCTTTTTAAAGTTATTTTTTAATAAGAAAACTTTATAATCCAAATTTGATTTGCATATTCCCTGTGTAGAGCCTTGATTTAGCCGAATTTCAGCCTTTAGCTAAGAATGACTATGTGGTGCCCTTTTCATTAAAAATGTTCAGTAGTGTAGGAATTTATATAAAATAATATAAATTCTCCCTATATCAACAAGTCCGATGTATTAATATGAAGTGGTAATTTCGTTTAGACCAATCATAAAACTATTAAGCTTAGCTTGATAAATTGCATTCCCGCCTTTGTGGCAAGCCACAAACCGCCGCAATATCTTTGCTACAATGTCCTCTCGCAATGGGCTTAAGCATATGGTATATAAGTTAAAATCTCTTGAGCGGCATCTTCAGCAGTTTTATCGCTAACATCAAGTGTCAGACAATTAGGATTATTAGTTTTATAAACTACTTCTTCTTCAACAAGTCTTTTGGCTTCAACTGGACAAGTCATTTTAAGGCGAGACGCGCGTTCAGGGCTACTAATGCGTTTTGTAAGTTGCTCAGCATTGCATATAAGACGAACCGGCATAAATAGGCTTTTTCGTTTTTCGGCCAAGTCAGCAATTTTATTATAAGTATCATGCGCACTTTGATCTTCACTTTCAAGCAGGTGATTCGTAAAAATGAAATTTGCATTAGCTGAAGAAAATTTTAAAATAGTATCAAAGACTATATTTTTTATCTCTCTCACCTTTACCCAAATTTCTTCAGGAATTTTCGTCGTTTTACCCTCTACATCTATAACTGTAAATATGGGATTATTAATAAGATGATTATCAACTAACTTGAAATTAGCAAGTTTTGTTAGTTCCTTTGCTATAGTATATTTACCGGTCCCTGGTAGACCTATTAAATAAATAATTACGTTTGCAAGCTCTTTCATTATATAAAAACCTTCGCAGAATCTAATTACTTCTCATTTAAAATAAACAAGGATATGGAACTATAAAAATTATTTACAGCTCCATATCCTCAATATAATTAAATATATTAATTAGCTTACTGTTGTTGGCGGAGTATTTACAAAGCTAGTAAAAAGTAAATTTATACCGGCAAGGCCAACTAAAGCATAAATTATTTTGGTAAGCGATGTATAACTTCCAAATAAGCTTGTTACTAAGTTAAAATCCGCGAGAGCGATAAGGCCCCAATTAATACTGCCAATCACAGCAAGAATTAGTGAAATGTAATAAATATTTCTCATTATAACCTCCCAATTAAATAATGATATTCTAATAACATGTTATAGTACACATACTTAATATAACCTCTAATACTAATAAGGTTATTATAAGTACCTATATATAATTAAATAGCTGAAATAAAATAAATAATCAAGCCATAGCCTGAATCTATTTCGCTTCTAGCGAAAAAATAAATGAAATTAAAGCGTAAAACTGAAAGAAACTTAAGCAAAGAATAGCATTTTCTTACTAATCTTAACATACCAGGAGCTTATAAAATTTCACCCTCTCAAAATAACAAAAATAGCCTTTATACAACAAAGCAAGCCCCCCTGCTCTAATAATGAGATAGCATTAGGTGTCATACTATATAGCTATCTAAGGAAGCTTGAATTTCGTTTTACCTACGATAGAGTTAAACTTACAGGCAAACTTCTTAAGGCGCCTCTTCTAAAAGCAAGTAGCCTTGGGGTGAATGTTTGATAATATCATAAGGCCTAGTCGCTATGTAACCTTGAAATTTAACTTTTCCACTTAAACCATTAAATACAGAGTTGCGCAAATTATTAGTGAATTGCTGCTTTTCATATTTTTGATTCAAGGATTTCATAATTATATTACCAAGATCATAAGCTATATAGTCAAGCGCGCTTGGATATGTTCCTGCAACAGATTGGATAGTGCGTAATTTCTCTGAATCAGCCATTTGGCTTGCACCGGTGAATGTGTAATCAAGCTTGCTTGCTGCAGCATTATTTATCCGCCAATCGCTAGCAAGTTCAGCGTTTTTATCGATGCTTGACCTATCAATTGTTTCTAGTAAGTGATCAAAATTCCTTGGATCTTCAACAACTAAAACTACAGGTTTTTTTGTATTTTGCTCATCCTCATTTAATCTATCAACTGCCATAGATACGTTTCTTACAGCTGTTTTAATCCCTTCTTCGTCATTTGGATAAAATTCACTTCTCACAAGTGTTCCATTATTAGCTACTATAAAAGATTGAAGTTCTCTGTTGAGATTTTGAAAATAAGCCCCAACTGGAAGAAGTATGATGAAATTATTATGACCTTGGCCTAAGAAATATTCGATTAAACGTTTATTCTGGTGCTTTGGAGCATGGCCATAAACAAATATTTGCTCTTTTGCAAGCGACGGATCATTGGATAAAGATAGTAATGTGATATCGGTACCCTTAATTTTATCAGCAACAATATGAGAATCATTTGAGAATAATGGGCCAATAATAATTTTTGCACGTTTAGATACAGCCTTATTGATAGATTTTGTAATTGTTTCAGGATTTCCAACATCATAAACCTTAATATTGACTGCATCATCCCCAATATCTGCAAATCCTTTTCTAATAACTCTTTCAAGCCGATTACCAGTATTTGCTTGTTCCCCTGTTAAGGGCAAAAGTAAAGCAACTTCGGTTTGCTGAATTTTTGCTCCGTTTTGAGTTTTTACAGTTGGAGTACAAGAGCTAAGAATAGCCAACAATATTAAGTTGGTAATT
This sequence comes from Rickettsiaceae bacterium, assembly GCA_020697135.1. Lineage (GTDB taxonomy): Bacteria > Pseudomonadota > Alphaproteobacteria > Rickettsiales > Rickettsiaceae > JAJFBM01. The sequence continues at coordinate 2,583 of JAJFBM010000048.1, read as the reverse complement.
TGAAAAATTTTAGATATGATTCTCTGCATAAAAATAATTTAGCTTAAAGTTAATATAATGAGTCTGAAACCAGGTTTATATATAGTCTCTACTCCGATTGGCAACCTTCAAGATATAACGCTCAGGGCAATTGAGACTTTAAAAAATTCACAATATATTTTATGCGAAGATACCAGAGTATCGCAGAAATTACTAGCGAAAATCGGTATAAAATCGAATTTACTAACTTATAACGATTTTAGCAATAGTAAAGATCGAGATAGAGTTAAGCAACTAATAAACCAAAACAATGTTGTATCGCTTATTTCAGATGCAGGCACTCCTCTTATTTCAGACCCAGGTTACAAGCTTGTTAGCGAATTAAAGGATGAAGGGTATTATATAGATATAGCCCCTGGTCCATCTTCGCCAATTGCCGCCCTTACTCTTTCAGGACTGCCAACAGATAAATTTTACTTTGGTGGCTTTATACCGAAAACTCTTCAAGCGAGAGAAAATTTCTTTAATGAAGTTGCACAGTTAAGCGGCACACTGATATTCTTTGAAACGGCCAGTAGGTTACAAGATAGTATCAAGGTTGCGCATACAATTCTAGGTAACAGGAAAGCATGCATTGCTCGCGAGCTTACAAAACTTTACCAAGAAGCTTTGAAGGGAACATTAGAAGAACTTTTAAACCATCTTAAAAATACAGAAATCAGAGGAGAGATTGTACTTTTAATTTCAGGATTTGAGAAAAGTGATGTAATAGATAAGGACTATATAACCTCTAAAGCTCGTGATTTGAGAAAATATCACTCTGCTAAGGATACTGTTGCTATTATTTATAATGAATTAAAAGACAAATATGAAATATCTAAAAGCGCTGTTTATGATTTAGTCAAAAATATTGCAGATTAATAATAATTATATAATTGACAGCGATCGCTTTTACTGTTATATAATTTGTGAGTTTTCAAGAATCATTTCTTTGGGATGTCGCCAAGCGGTAAGGCAACGGTTTTTGATACCGTCATGCGAAGGTTCGAATCCTTCCATCCCAGCCACTTATTTTATCAATGCAATACAAATAATTTTTTCTGGGCTGTTACCGATAAAAATTTGGATATTAAAAAAGAAAAAATATTTTCTTTCAATAAATTTATCAAATCTTCAGGCCATTAATTATGATGATTACTTGGCAAAATTAGCTTTGCGTCAATTTTAGATTTTATCATTCCAAGAGCAAAACTACTTAAATGGCTTTCGCCCTGGTTATTCATTGCTTCCTCATAGAGTGAGTTATATATATCTTGGAAAATATTATAAGGCATTGAGCTTAATTTATATCTTTTCGCAACATTTAGGATTACTGTCATTATTTGCATACTTAGATTCAAATCAATCTGATCAAAAGGAGTACTTGGTTTTTTTCCAAGTAAATATTCAGGGGTAACATTAAGCACCCGCGAAACTTTCACTAAATACTCGCTTTTTTTTGAGCGATTGTAAATCAGGTTATAAATAATATTTATATCTAATCCAGATGTTTCAGAGAGTTTCTGAATAGTTATATCTTTTTCTGCTAACAGTATTTTTATTTTCTCACCTAAGCTAAGCATCTCGAGCCCTAAATATAATAAATAAACGCAATTAAATTATAGAGAACTGCTTTAAAACGCGCTTTATAAAATACTATTATAACAGATTTACTAATAAATTGCATATATTTTTATAATATTTACTTAAATTTTTACAAATATATTGACAAATTTTACAAATATTATATTTTAAGTATATGAATTAATATTATATAATAATTATGGAAAATATTTTGCCAGAAAAGTTAAGAATTTTAAGAAATCCCAATGGAAAAAGTAATGATGAGCTTATAGATGCAGCTGAAACTGCATTAATAAAGTTGGGCTACAGCGAAGAAATTGCTAAAGCTACCGCTAAAAAGCTTGTTCTTGAAAGTCAGTAGTAATCTTTAACTCTACATAATTGGTATTATACTAATTGATTAAATTTTATTAAAACACCATTGCAACGAAATTTATTTAATAATATTCTCTTATATATACCCATGTAATTTGAAGAAGTGGTTAGAAATTAAAAAATTTTAAAACGTAAGCGTATATTTATACGTGCGGATTTAAAATTTTGAAAATGACAACGCCAATTCTCGAAGTACGACGGGTATACATATTCTATATAGGAGGATTAATATGGCTAAAGCACGTTATTTACAATTTTTTAAACAACCACATATAAGCATCGAAACCGACATACCAGATTCCCGAAAAGGTACTATCGCATATATTGAATCAGATAGGTTTACAGCTACCTCGCTTTATTCGAAAGCAACTAAATTTGACGAGTTCGATGATAGTATCAAAGTTCTTTATAAAACTACTTTTGGAGATTCAGCAGTAGTTGAGAAATATGCTTCAGGTAAAGCTGCAACCCCTGAGCAATTTTTTGCAAGAATTCAAGGGCAGTCTTCCAGATGGGAGAAAGGCTATCTTTTCTCAGCCTTTATTATTAATGATAATGAGTCTGATGATGTTGTAGGCTATGAAGTAATTGGTAATGCGACAGATG
>JAJFBM010000002.1 GCA_020697135.1 Rickettsiaceae bacterium | reverse complement strand
GATATAGCTGAAATTATGGAGGGGCATTCTGTAGCAGAGTCACCCGACTCTAGCTGTGATGCAGAGCAAAGTCATAGCTTAGACAGGCAAGAGCCGCAAATGGATGAAATGGGTCAGGATTCAGGGTATTTTGTATAATTTCAATGAATTAGATATTTTTTGCTGACTATAATATAGTTTGTCATCTTAAAGCATAAGCCAAGGGAAGTCATGAACTGAGCGAATGGAGTGAGCGCAGTAACACAGTAAAATAAATCCTTGGTCGTGCTAAATTTCTTTCAGCATCTTTTTTAGATCCTGAAACAAGTTCAGGATTGTATAAGTTCATAGTTTTAATGAATTACTGTGAAAAATAGGGGGGATAATATTATTGCTAAGGAAATCGTAGTCTCTAATGTTTAAATCATAGGTAATAATAGTAACCTAAGCAGTTATGATGATTTTATGAACTATAAAAGCTGCATAGCAGAGTAAGAGTTTTATGCTCTGATATATAAACCAAGTAATATTTTGGTAGGTCTTTTATTTGTTTTCCCAGAATCTGAGAAAACTTTAGCTGTAGTTGGTTGAGCAATTATAAGCTTTGCTGAGCTATGTTGACCAATATTTACTCTTAAGCCAGCACCATATGAGATAGCAAGTGGATTTTTTGGAGTGGGCTTTCTTTTATTCCATGCTTTACCATAGTCATAAAAACAGAAAGCTTCAGAGTCTAATAGGCTAATTGTTGGAACTTTATATCTAAGTTCTGTTGTAAAAGCATAACCATTATCACCGGTTACAGCTGATGGGTCATAACCTTTACCAATATTTGCACCCCCTACAGAAAACATTTCAGAGGAGAGAAGAGTATCATGTGTATGTTGGCTATTAAGTGATAAGTATAAATTTACGTTATCGAGAATATTTTGCATTCTAGCAACCCTAAAATTTGCCTTAGTAAATTTAATTACACCATGTTCCTTAGAAAGAAATTGGGAGCCTTTTTTGCTAGATTCAAGAACATCAAGCCCGCGGCTTACGCTTGCATTAATAAGCGATGCACCTTTCAGCGAATCAAAAAAATCATAATTTGCGCCTATATTTAGAGATCTAAGCCTATCTTTATTAAGTAAAAAACTTAAAGCTTCGGTTCTAGAATTATTTATGCTAAAGCCAATATAAGGGGTAAAGTTTTTTACGCGGCTACGAATAAAGGGATGAGATAAGTTAAGACTGGCGCTTTCAGAGTTTACTTTGATTTCTTGAGCGCGAAGCTGACGTCCAGGCTTCATTTTAACAGCACTGCCTTCCAAAAAAAGACTTGTACCTTCGCTATTTATGGTAATCTTGTCAGATAAATTTATTAGTCTAAAATTACTTGTTCTATCTGTTACAGATATGCCTACACTTAAAGTATGATTATTGAATCCTAGATTTGGTTGTTCAAAGTTGAATTGAGTAAGGAAGTTTCCAATATATTTTGTAATACTATTGTTCAAACCAAGACCTAACTTACCTTTTTCTTTAGAGAATAAAATATCAAGATCTATACCACCAAAATTCATCTCAGTGGTTTTCTGTTTTTTCAGAACAGCCCTTGCGGCAACTCCTGGAAGTTCATTAAGTAACAGCATATATCGTTCAAATTGCTTAATATTAAATGGCTTAATATTATAAATTTTATCTATTATATTATCGATGATCTTTGTTCTTTCAAAATCACCTTCAAGGTTTATCTTGCTAATGAACCCTTCGACAATTTTGATTTTGATTAAACCATTTCGTAATTCTTGTTCAGGAATGAACGCTGTAGCAAGTACGTAACCTTCTTTTCTATAATGGTTAGTGATCTTTTCAGCTATTTCGTATAAACTTGCAAGAGAAACTTCTTTACCAAGAAGTGATGTGAAATATATACCAAGATCTTGATCTAAAAAAATTGTATTACCGTCGAGATTAATTCTCTTAATATGAATTGTCTTTTTATAGAAATCGACTGGAACATTAGGATCAAATTGTTTTTGTTGTGTTATAACAGATTCTTGCACCTGTCCCGGTTCTATTTCCGGTTTTAGCTTATTTTCTACTTGCTTTGGGTTAATACTGACAGGTACTTCTTCAGCGAAAGCGCTTAAATGCCCTACTATTATTAAGCTCAATAGAGTTAAGATAATTCTCTTCATAATTTGCACCATTTATAATTTTTGGTCAGGAACTCTATAATTAGCTAACATTTAATAACAATAAGTACTAATAATCAAATAAGGCATTTACCTTGAGTTAAACAATTATAAATATGTGATTAATTTAATACAGAATTAAGTAGTGATTAAAATGAGTAAGTTTTACAAAAAGATTTAATAAATTCTTAAAACATTAAAGATAATATTTGAGGTGATCATTCAAAAGCGGGTAGCAAAATGATTATTCTCTTACAACTATTTTTGAGTATTTTTGATTTTAGACTTAGTGTTACTAATTCTTCTGTTAAAATACTTCCATCATTTACTATTAGCACAATAAGTTATTCATTAAAATCTATAACCAAACAAATTTGGCATAAATTTGCTATATTTTTTGTGCGTGGTAAGATTTTAGAAAATTTATTGTTGCAACATAAAACGAATTTTTATTCAATAAAAAATTCTCGTTTTATATTCTTTTTTGCGCATCTGTGCCATAAAATCTCAGCGCCACCTTAGGTAAATGTTCATTAATAGACACTACCCCAAGCTAAATATCGCTTAATCTTTTAAATTTTTTCAATTAAGGGAAACCATTATTGCTACGCCAAAATAAAAAATTAACTTGTATAAAGATTTAAATATAACTAACTATAAAATATCTGTAATATTTTTTGTAAAGATCCCTTAAGTCTCAATTGTAAGTAGAAATGAGCAAAAATTTATAATGTAATAATCCGTAGAAATTAATCAGCGTTAACTAGCTAGTAAGTAATCAATAAATTTACTAAAAAAAACACCCCCTTTAATATAAACCTATAAATTTGTCCATAGAGAGCGAAAAGGTGGTTCAACGTATGAATCTCTATAAAAACAGTTTATGGCTCATAATCAAGCAATTATGAGGGTGAAATTTTTGTTAAAATTTAAATAATAATGAACCATATAAATGATTATTTTATAATATCAATAAAAATTAAGATTAAAGCTATGTGAACTATTGACGCTAAAATTGCAGCTATAATATCATCGAACATAACACCAAATGCACCTTTAATTTTTCTATCGACCCAATTAATAGGCCAAGGCTTTAAAATATCGAATATTCGAAAAAGGATAAATGGACATATTATATAGATAATCAGAAGCCAAATTATTTTGGAGCTAGTTATTGGAGCAGAAATTATAAATAATGGTAAACTATAAGAACAAAGTATGAAAGAAAGTAATTGGCTAACTAATTCATCAATAACTACTTCTTTAGGGTCAAGGTCTTTTGCACCATCAAGATATATTCGGCAAAAAACATAGCCAACAATGAATAAAGGTATAATTATAATGAAAGAACATAAGATAGGCCAAAATGTAATAAAATAGCCTAATTGTTCTTCTGTTTTTATTTTAGGAAATACAAAAAAAATTGTGATTAAATAATAAATTATTCCAAGTGGGATAGCAGCGAGTGAGCCAAAAGTGCCAGGGGCAAATTTTATTTTGCCGACTCCACCGACTGTTACAACTAAAAAAACTAGACAATCTAAATGATTCTTGATTTTATTCATATTATCAATTTCTGGATATTTATCTATGGCTGATAATGAGGATAAAGAGAGCGAAAGTAAACAAAAAATTGCTGTTGCAGTAAAGTATGAAGCAGGCAGTGATATTGCACCAAAAGTAATAGCATCTGGTAAAGGTGTAATAGCTGAAATGATTCTTGAGCTTGCAAGAGAAAGGAATATTCCTCTTTACCAAGATAAAGAGTTATCAGATTTATTGTCCAAGGTTGATGTTGATACAACTATACCACTGGAAGCATATAGCGCTGTAGCTGAGATACTTGCTTATGTTTATAAGGCAAATAAAGAAGTGATAGAGAGTAAAAAAAACAATAATATATGAATAAATCATACGAAGAAATACTGGAGCTTTTAATAAACTACGAGAATGCTTTAGAGCAGAGTGATGAAGGTAATATAGAGAAAGATTTCCCTGAATTAGAAGATAAGTTAAAAGCTTATTTTAGTGATAAATCTCTAGAGGAAAAATTAATGCAAGCGCAAATAGTACAGCAAGCACTTGTGAGAATCATAGATAAGCTCGAATCACGTAAAAAAGAGATAAAGCAGTTAAGTATGAATCAGCAATTTTCTTGGCAAAAACAGAAAAAATATCTTGAAACACTACAATTACAAAATAAGGAATTATGGAACTCATAACTATTGCAAGAGCAATTTTTGCGTTAATACTGGTAATATTTTTAATAATACTGTCAATTGGTTTATATAATAGATTTCTTCAAAATAATAAGTATATTGCAAAACTTATTCGAAGAAAGAATCTAAGAATTTCAGAGTCGATAATAATAGATCAACATAATAAGGTGATAGAGCTATCTCGCAAGAATAAAAAACATCTAATTTTGATAGGAAAGAATTCAGAAATTCTTCTCGATACTTACGAAGATTTAGAGAATGAAGAATTAAGTTAACTGAGAAACAATGGCTTTCTTAAGCTACATTAAAGGTTAAATATGTATAATAAGCTAAAGCGGTTATCTTTAATAAAAATTATTATTTTATTATGTTGGACTGCAAATGCAGCAGAAGCAGCAACTCAACTTACTGATCTTGCTAATATAAGTCTTGAAGGTTCTATCTCTGCAAGAGTAATGCAGATAATAATACTAATTTCACTTCTCAGTATTGCTCCATCAATCCTTATTATGGTAACTTCTTTTACAAGAATTGCTATTGTGCTTTCCTTTGTAAGAAATGCAATTGGGCTTCAACAATCTCCACCTAACCAGGTTCTTATAAGCTTAAGCTTATTTTTAACATTATTTATTATGTCTCCAACTTTAGAAGAAGCATATAATAATGGTATTAAACCTTTGATAGATGAAGCAATTACTGAAGAGCAAGCCTTGCCACATATTGTAAATCCTTTTAAAAAATTTATGCTGGCAAATACAAGGCAAAAAGACCTTGATCTATTTATATCAATTGCAAAGATTGAAGAAAAAACAAAGGATTTATTACCAATAAAAGTAGTTATACCTTCTTTTATGATCAGTGAACTACGTAGAGCTTTTGAGATAGGTTTTCTTATATTTCTACCCTTTCTAATAATTGACGTTTTAGTTTCATCAATACTTATGGCCATGGGTATGATGATGATGCCTCCTGTAATGGTTTCCCTTCCCTTTAAAGTTATTTTCTTTGTGCTAATAGATGGTTGGTATATGCTAGCTGGAAGTTTAGTGAAGAGTTTTGTTACTTGATTTAAAAATCCTATAGATTATAATATTCTTATTTAACGTAGAAATAAGGAAGATCATGGTTTTAGAAGTTACCGATAATAGTTTTGAACAAGAAGTATTAAAGTCAGAAGTACCAGTTGTTGTGGATTTCTGGGCTTCGTGGTGTGGGCCATGTAAGATGCTTGAGCCAATAATCAAAGAAGTGGCTGAAGAATTAAAAGGTAAAGTAAAAATAGCTAAAATTAATGTTGATGATAATCCAAATGTCCCTTCTCAATTCGGTATTAGAGGTATTCCAACTATGATCCTTTTTAAAGATGGAAAGCAGATGGATGTTAAGGTTGGAGTACACCAAAAACAAGCTATTCTTGATTGGCTTGCGGTACTTAGCTAAATTTTCCTTAGTCCTTTATAATATTTATGTATTTTAGTAATTGAATTTTAAGATAATTAAATAATAATAAAGGGGTAGAAAGCTTATAATCAACCCTAAAAAAATAGGGCGTGCACCACGCCTGTCATTGCGAGCGAAAGCGCAAGCTGAAGCGTGGCAATCTGGTTAAATGGATCTTTATTCTCCTGAATCAGCACGTCATTAGCCTTCGCTTATGAGCTTCGGCGGTTCCTCGCGATGACGTTTGAGGGGGACTTTATTATAAGGCTTGCGCGAGGCCTTAGACTAATGCAGCAATTAGAGCCTAAATTAATCCTTAATTTAACAATGTAGCTTATAAAAAGTTTTTATGAAACTAGGCTTTAACCTGAATTTCAAAGATCTTTATACTATTGAGGGTATAAGCAAAATAGACCAAATATTTATTTCTTACCTTGAAGAGATGGATAAAGCGCTTACGGAAGGTTTTAAAAATTTCAAAGCTAATATAGATAATGTAGGTGATTTAGAATATTCAAACTTTATTATTACTTATAGTCCTCATCTTGAGCAATTTCTAGCTAAATTATTTGATATTGAAGAAGAAATTTCAGCAACTCTTCCTGCTTATCGAAATTTTGATCTAATATATAAATGTAAAAGACAATTTGTTCAAAGAATTGCTATTAAAAAATATTCAAAAGAACAAGCGGCCCAATTTGATATAAATCTTTTGACTCAAACTTTACAAAATATATTCACTCAAGAGATAACTGATTTAAGTTTTGCAAAGACTATATCCGATTGGGAATTAGATACTGAACTAAATAGAGATAAGTTAGATATTGCCGCATGCTTTGCAGCCTACAATGTTTATTTTGCTAAAGAAAAATCTCTCTTATTTACTCTGCCTAAAAAAATTGAGTTTCAAAATTTACTTGATGGTATTTGTTCAGTAGAAAATAATTGCAATACAATCTCGGCTAAAGATAGTGATATTGTGCAAAGAAATGGCTTTAAATATACGGGCGGTAAAATTTCTCTAAATGAAGCCTTAGATCAAGCAAATTACTGTATATATTGTCATAAACAAGATAAAGATTCGTGTTCTAAAGGATTAAAAGAAAAATTAAATGAACAGGTCGCGACCGCGACCCCAAATCTTAAAACCATAAATTATAAAAAAAATGAGGGGGGAGTTACCTTATCTGGCTGTCCATTAGAGCAAAAAATTTCTGAAATGAATTTCTTAAAATCTCAAGGACATTCCTTAGCAGCGCTTGCAGTTATTACAATCGATAACCCAATGGTTGTAGCAACCGGGCACCGAATTTGTAACGATTGTATGAAGTCATGTATTTATCAAAAGCAGGAACCAGTAAATATACCAAAAGTTGAATCCAGAATTTTAGAAGATGTACTTGCGCTGCCTTATGGATTTGAAATTTACTCACTGCTTACACGCTGGAACCCGCTTAAAATCAAGGATGTAGCGCCAAAAGAGCTAACAGACTATAAAATACTTATAGTAGGTCTAGGCCCTGCTGGTTTTACTTTAGCTCATTATTTACTGAACGAAGGCCATATAGTATGCGCTATTGATGGATTGAAACTCGAGCCCCTTGCTGAAGAGTTAATATGTAAAACAAACCCTAAACCTATTAAATATGTAAAAGAATTATGGGAAGAATTGGATCAGAGGAAATCTTATGGATTTGGTGGGGTAGCTGAATATGGTATTACGGTAAGATTTGATAAAAATTATCTTACACTTGCTCGCATACTTCTCGAGAGACGCCAAAATTTTGAAATAAGGGGGGGGGTAAGGCTTGGCAGTAACTTAACAATTAATCAAGCGTTTGAGCTTGGCTTTGATCATGTGGCGCTCTGTCTTGGGGCTGGCAAACCTAATATCCCTATGATTCCTAATATTTTAGCTAAAGGAGTACGCACTGCTTCAGATTTTTTAATGTCCTTACAGCTAACCGGTGCAGGACGAGAAGATTCTTTAGCAAGCCTCACAGTTAGAATGCCAATTTGTATAATAGGTGGAGGGTTAACTGCAATTGATACAGCAAGTGAGGCTCTTGCTTATTACCCCGTGCAAATTGAGAAGTTTTTAAAAAGACATGAGAAGTTAGTTAAAGATTTAGGGCAGCAAGCAGTAGAAGCTTCTTGGACAGAAGAGGAGCGAAATATTGCTTATGAGTTTATTTCGCATGCACAAGCTATTCGAAATGAGAAGCATATAGCTGCGCAAGAAGCGCGGGAGCCCAATATTTTAATGCTTTTAAATGATTGGGGGGGAGTAACTATTTATTATCGTAAATCTTTACAAGAATCGCCGGCTTATAGGCTTAACCATGAAGAAATTGAGTATGCTTTAAAAGAAGGAATAAAAATTTCATCTAATGCAACACCTTTAGAGATTAAGCTAGATAAATTTTCCTATGCTGAGAAACTTGTTTTAAAAATAGGGGGGGGTAGGCTACAAGAAGTGCCTGCAAAAACAATACTCATTGCAACTGGAACTCAGCCTAATATTAAAATCTCTGACGAAGAGGGGCATCATTTAAAGATCGATAATGGTTATTTTGCGCCAAATCTTGATGAGGAACGAAGGGGCCTGCCACAAGGGGTGAATAAAAAGTTTGTTCAAGAAGAGTTTATAACATCGATAGGAGATAAAGGATCAATAAGTTATTTTGGGGACTTGCATCCAACCTTTGCTGGAAATGTAGTAAAAGCGATGGCAAGTGCTAAAAATGGTTATACTAGGATTACAGCCACTATGCAAAAGCGCTCGCCAAATACTATTGATGCAGGCTTTATAAATAAATTTAAGGAACTATTAGACTCAACTATATATAAGATAAATAGGCTAACACCAAATATTATTGAGATTATTGTAAAGAGCCCTCTTGCTGCAAAAAATTTCAAACCAGGTCAATTTTATCGGCTACAGAGTTTAGAGAGTGATGCGGAGGTAGCAGAATATAAAGGATTTAAAACAACGCTTGCAACGGAGCCCCTTGCTTTAACAGGTGCTTGGGTCGATAAAGAAGCTGGGTTAATCTCCACTATTGTTCTTGAAATGGGAGCCTCTTCGAAATTATGTAAAAATTTTAAGGAAGGGCAGAAGCTAGTATTAATGGGGCCAACAGGCGCTCCAACAGAACTGAAAAATAATGAAACCGTACTTCTTGCAGGGGGAGGGCTTGGCAATGCTGTTTTATTCTCAATCGGTAAAGCTTTAAGGTCTCAAGGCTCTAAGGTAATATATTTTGCTGCTTATAGGAAGGCTGAAGATAGGTTTAAGCTTGAAGAAATCCATGAGGCGGCTGATATTGTAATATGGTGTTGTGAAGAAGAGCTTTTGGATAAGTTTAGAGATTCAGATTTTAATTTCAAAGGCAATATAGTTCAAGCTATGGAAGCCTATGCTACAGGCAAACTAGGCTCAGTCAATATTGAGCTTGCGCAAGTAGAGAGAATAATTGCAATAGGTTCGCACCGCATGATGGAAGCCATAGCAAAAGCCCGCAAAACTATTTTACTTTCTTACTTAAGTAAACCTCATCAAGCGATTGCAAGTATAAATTCGCCAATGCAATGTATGATGAAGGAAATATGTGCACAATGCCTGCAGAAACATATTGATCCAGTTACTGGTAATGAATATTACGTTTTCAGCTGTACGAACCAAGATCAAGATATGGATTCAGTTAGTTTTGAACATTTAAATAGTAGACTTGGCCAAAATTCACTACAAGAAAAGCTTACAGGTCTCTTGGTTGATAGGGTTTTGAGTAAGGGTTAGGTTTACTTAAACTTAAATGATCTTTAAATAATAAGAAACCTTCTAAAAATTTAGGGGGTGGTACTAAAAGGATTGAAAGACCTTACTGGTAATTTTGATATATGCTTTAAATTTCTTGTTACCATAGTTAAATTATGCTGATACGCTTGAGCCGCAATTAGCGCGTCAATAGGGTTTGTGGTATCCATAGCCATAAACTTACCCCAAATTAAGGATGACTCAATATTAATCCTTAATATTCTTGAAGAAAAACTATTTTGTATCATATTAAGCCATTTTGAAATGACAAAAGCTTGCTCGTTGTCTTTCTTTTCTAGCTTTACGATTCCTTGCTTTATCTCTCCCAGAGTTAAACAACTAATGAATAATTGTTCCTTTTCAGTAGTATGGAACCAATCAAGCAGATGGCTATTTGGTTGTTTCTTCCTTAGCTCTGAGATAATATTTGTATCGAGTAAATAACTCATAAATCAATATTTTTAGATTTATATTTACTTCGATCCGGTAATTCGAATTCTATCTTTGGTATACTCATCAATGCTTCAACAAAGCTTTCTGTGGTAGTTGAGTTATTCTTAGCAATCATCTTTTCATATAACTCGGCTGGAACGCAATAAAAAACTGGCTCATTACGATTAAGTATTGCAATTGGACTTCCTTTTGCAGCCATAACCACTTTCATTGGCTCCTTCTTTAAATCCGTAATACTTGCTGTGTAATTAGATAATATTTGATGCAGCATTTTTTTCCTCAAATTATTTATTAATACTTATAATAGCACTTTTAAATGTGCTTTTCAATATTTTTTAAAGACAATAACATAAGCTAGTTAATCAAATCACTTTTTTATTTTGCACAAAAAACCCCTTAAGAAACAAAAAATCCATTTTTTTGCAAATATTGCAACATTAACGAATTATTTAAGCTTTAACATTTAAGTAATTATTTCTATTTTAAGCAAAGTAAGGTAAATTTTAATAAATAACTAATATTATTGCTTGAGATGATAGAAAAAAAAGACCTCTGCTTTACTCAAAGCTTTATCAGCGAACTAACTGATGCATCTCCGTCTACTTTAAATAAATTCATTAATCAGTATAAATTTCCACATATTGAAAAATTTGGTGAAAAGCGGAAGAAATATAGCTTCAGTACTACAAGAGATATAATGAAAGGCTGCTTTACTAAGAATCTTGCACCAACTCATAAAGTACAAGTATTTTTTAACTTTAAAGGCGGAACAGGTAAAACCAGTCTTTGTCATCAAATCTCAGTTAAATTTGCTTTAATGGGATTCAATACTTTGGTGATTGATTGCGATCCGCAAGCTCATTTATCTTATTCTTTAGGCTTTGACGAGAATGACGATAATACTACGCTTTATGACGTTATAGTAAATAAAGTGCCAATAGAAGATGCAATTAAGAATGTCTATCCTGGGCTTGATTGTATTCCTTCAAACTTGTCTTTAACTCGTCTTGAACTACCTTTAAATCAAATGCCAAATAGAGAAAAAGTGCTTAGCAAAGTTATAGAGCCATTAAGAAAAAAATATGATTTCATCTTTATTGATACAAATCCAACAATTAGTACCTTGAACAGAAATGTCACTCTTGCTGCTGATATGCTCAATATTGTATGCGAAACTCAGCCTTATAGTTTAAAAGGACTTGAAATGCTAATTGAGGAGATCAATAATTTCTCTGAAGCAATGGACACACAGATTAATTACCGCATCATACCTAATAAGTACGAGTCTAAAACTGCTACATCACAGGAAGCAGTAGGAACTTTAAGATATTTTTATAAGGATCATGTGCTTGAATCGATTATTCGTAAATGTGAAGATATGAATATATCAGCAAAAAAAAGAATGCCAGTTTATGGTTTCTGCTCTAAGAAGTCAATTGCGCTTGAAGACATAAGAGACCTTACAAAAGAAATCTTGAAATACTCTACTCAGAAGGTGAAATAGATGAAAATAGATCAAGCTAAAATTAGAATGCCTGAGAATTTAGAAAAAAAGGCTGAAAAGAAGCAAAGAGTAAGCGTTTATACAGAAGACTACCGTGGAGAGTATTACAACCTCTCAGTGGAAAGATTAACCCCATTTAAAGGGCAAGCACGAAAATACTTCGATGAAGAAGCAATTGATTCTCTTGCAAGCACTATTAAAGAACATGGTATAAGACAGCCACTGACAGTGATTCCTGCTGATACAGAAGGGTTTTACGAAATAGTTAGTGGTGAGCGCCGTTTTATGGCTGCAGTAAAAATTGGCTTAAGGCAAGTACCATGTCTTATTATGCATGATAAAATGAAGGCTGAAGAAATTGCGCTTATTGAAAATGTACAGCGTAAAGATCTCCACCCGCTAGAACTTGCAGAAGCTTACCAAAATTTGCTTGATAAGAAAGTATGTTCTACAATGCAAGAAATTGCAACAAAAATTGGACTACAGAAATCTAGTGTAGTAGAAACTTTAAGCCTTCGTAGCCTTCCTGAAACTACTAAGGAAATGCTTATTCAAAATCAAATTAAGTCTCGTGACTTTTTTAGAACTCTTGGAAAAGCTGAGCCTGAAGAACATAAGAATTTGATAAAGAAGTTTTTAGAACGTAAAGAAGAAGCAAAAGTAGCTAGAAAAACAGGCAATTCTGTAAAACCTACTCAAGAAAAAGTACTACAGATCGTGCTTAAGAATAATGAACTTGCGATTGGTTTTAATGGTCTAAGTATTCTTTCAAAGCTACAAAAACATACTTTAAAAACTTTGTTAGAAAATATGATTAGTTCACTATAAACTTCTGCTATAATACCGTGGCTTAGGTTGCGGTAACCACAAAATTAAACCTCTTTCAAAACTTGATTTCTGCTAATAATTTGTATGTCGCCTCTAGCCTCGAATGCTCATGTACAGTCAAGTACGCTGCGGTTCTGCGTATCTCATCTCCTTCAAATTCTCTACCATAAATTAGTTTCGAAAGAGGTCTATTATTTAAAATTAAGTTAAACCTTCTCAATTTTTTATGTATATTAATTTAGATTGACTCGTTCTTAATGAATTGTAAAATAGTTTTATTCAAAATCAATTAAAGGTCATATATGAAAGAGTTATTAGAAGCTTTACAGAATGGTAATGTTAATTATATTAAACAGCGAATAGAGGAAGGTTTAGACCCTAACACTTATCTTCACATTGAAGTTTCAGGTGAAGAAAATTACGATATTCCTCTTTTATATGCTGTAATGAATTCTGAAAATGAAATGGTAAATTTAAAAGAACTGCTTTTGCAGAAAGGAGCAAATCCTAATCAAACATTTATAAGAAATGGACGGGATAATGGTTGGACGCCACTATTTAGCGCAATAGAAAATGGTGTGTATAAGGATATAGATTTATTACTAAAATATAAAGCAGACCCCAATTTAACTTATATTGATAATAAAGGGTGTTCATGGCATGCATTAATTTATCTCTTAAAAGATTTCTTCGTTACTACAATTCTCATTATTGATAAACAGAATCCACAAGGACATATTCCTGATTCTCAGAAATATTTGCTAGTTTTAGAGGCCTTATTAAAGGCTAAAAATATAGATTTTACTGTTATAGACAGTAAGAACATGAATGCGCTTGATTATTGCTTTAATGTTTTCAAAAATCTACAATTAGAAGTTTTTGAGAAAGTAGTAAAAGCAGGAGGTTGGCAGCTTCTTAATACTACTCTTCAAAAAGGGCAAATGCCTATTTTTGAAGCTATTCAACAAAATGATAAGGAATTGATAAAGAAAGCTATAGCTTATGGCGCTTCACTTGGATCTACTAATGCAGAGGGAGAAACAGCTTTAGAAATACTTAAAACTACAGATATAGGTAAGCAAGCTTTAAAAGAATTACCAGAAGAGTTCGTTGTCTCAATTAACTCTATGCCTAAAGAGAAGTTTTGTGAATTACTCTTCCCATCTCTTAAAACTTTGTTAAATGAAGGTGGGCTAGATAGTGATACTAAAAAGGATCTTTTAAATATAATTTATAATGCTAAGTCAGAAGCACAAAATGAACCATGGTCAACCTATTTCTTAAAGCATTATCGTGTCTGTAAATATCCTTTTAGTCACGGTGATAAGAAAATAGAAAATCAAGAAAACCAAATTGAGTCACCAGTTTTAATAGAAGTACTTCCTATAGAGGTTATAAAGCTTATTGGAGATTATATTAAACCAAGTGAAATGTTTATCCCTAGTGAAAGCTAGTTTCTATGGTTACGGTGGAGTTAAAGAACTAGCCTAAAAATATTTAAAAATCTTTTATTGCGTATGTTTTAAAATATCTTTATTCTAAATATTCATGTTCGCGGATGCGACCTTTAATAGTAAATAGTTTTAATTAAGTAAGTATAAATGGTTTCTTCTGTCTCTACCTTAACTTTCAGCGGTATTAATATTCAGGATGTTGACGTCCAAGTCCATATGGCACCGGGTATTCCAGCTTTTACCATAGTTGGCCTTGCAGACAAAACTATTGGTGAATCAAGAGAGCGTGTAAAAGCTGCTCTTTCTTCAATTGGTCTTGCATTGCCTGCAAAAAAAATAACCATCAATCTTGCACCAGCCGATCTAGTAAAAGAAGGGAGTCATTTTGATCTAGCCATTGCTGCAGCACTTTTAACTGCAATGAATATTTTACCTGAAGATGAGATTAGAGAATATTTAATTTTAGGCGAGCTTGCTCTTGATGGGTCAATATTGCCGGTAGCTGGTGCGCTGCCAGCTGCAGTGGGCGCTGTTGCAAGAGACCTTGGTTTAATTTGCCCTGAAGCTAATGGTAGGGAGGCTGCTTGGTCAGGTAATCAGAATATTATTGCGGCAAAAAGTTTGCTTGGCCTTATAAATCATTTTAAAGGCACACAATTAATAAAGCAGCCTAAGCCAGAATTTAATAGTGATGAAGTTAAACATCCTGATTTTGCTGATATAATAGGTCAGGAAACTGCAAGGCGTGCAGTTGAGATAACAGCGGCTGGAGCGCATAACCTGCTTATGTCAGGCCCGCCGGGAGCCGGTAAATCTATGCTTGCACAAAGGCTTCCTGGTATACTTCCTGCAATGACGCCACAAGAGATTTTAGAATGTAGTACTATTGCAAGTATTGCAGGATTAATATCTGACGGGAAGTTAAGCTCTGTAAGGCCATTTAGAGCGCCTCACCATTCATGTTCAATGGCTGCTATGGTTGGTGGTGGAGTTGGTAAAAGGGTAAAACCTGGTGAAATATCACTTGCGCATCATGGTATATTATTTTTAGATGAATTACCAGAATTTCCATCAGTTGTACTTGATGCTCTGCGCCAGCCAATTGAAAATAGAGAAGTATTAATAGCTCGCGCTAATTCGCATGTTAAATTCCCAGCAAATTTCCAATTAATAGCTGCAATGAATCCATGTAAATGTGGTTATTTAACTGATGCTGAGCGAGCTTGTGGCAAAGCACCACGTTGTGGGCAAGATTATCAAATGAAAATCTCTGGTCCAATATTAGATAGATTTGATTTACATATAGAAGTAGCCGCAGTAGATTTCCTTCATTTACAAACTCAGTCTAAAGCAAAAGCAGAAAGCTCGCAAGCTATAGCGGAGAGAGTAGCCGCTGCCCGCCAATTACAGTTAGAAAGATATAGCGGTTATGGAATAAGGACTAATGCAGAACTTTCAGGCCAAATATTACTTGACTTTGCAACACCGGTGAATCAAGCTTTAGAATTACTTAATGACGCTGCTGGTAAGTTAAAATTTTCTATGAGGTCATACAATAGAGTGTTAAAAGTTGCGCGTACAATTGCAGACCTTGAAGGAGAAAAGCAAATTGTGCGTCACCATATAGCCGAGGCATTAAGCTACAGAGAGTTAGATTATTATAGACAGAAAAAGAAATAATAGAGATGATAAAAATTTTAGTGAATAAATTACCAAAATTCATGTTCTTCCGCACTTTTTTAGTGTTTCAAACATTATCACGTATTTCTTTAAGCATTTATGCTTTATTCGCCAAGCAAATAAGCTTTCTACAATTGCCGTTAATTTTAACTTTAGGTTACTCTAATGATTTAATTGCAAGCCTATATCTTATCCCTGTTATACTAATTTTATCAATATTTTCTAGACTACTTTTAAGAAAGCAGCATTTAAGATATTATACTGCGCTTGTAGCCTATAAAATTTATATACTAATATTACTATTTATCGTTATTGCCGAAATAGTTTTCTGGGACGAATACGGCACAAAATTTAACTTTATAGCTGTTGATTATCTTATTTACACTCAAGAAATTATCGGCACATTAAAAGACTCTTTACCAGTTATTCCAATTTTATTAGGAATAGGGTTTGTCTCAATAATAATTACCTATTTATCAAGTAAAAAGATAAAAACAGTGCTTCTTGAGCCAAAAACTACTAAAGAAGGGCTTTTAATTGTTATTTGCTTGTTATTATCCTGGGGATGTTCTAAATTTTATAACTCAACTTATACTTTCTTCTCAAATAATAGATTCGCCAATGAGCTAACACTTAATGGGCCTTATGAGTTTATAAAGGCCTTTATAAATAATTCCTTAGACTATAATCAATTTTATACAACTATACCATCAAGTGATGCTAAGAAAATTGTCAGGCAGCATATTTTGCAATCTAATCAATCTTTCATAGATGATAATATAACTCGGAAAACTACTGAAGCTCAATTTGATAAAAATTATAATGTTATTCTCTTAACAGTAGAAAGCCTGAGTGCTGAATATATTAATTATTATGGTGGAAGCGAAAATATTACGCCTAATATTGATAAATTAATACCGGAATCGTTAGTATTTAATAACATATATGCAGTTGGTACTAGAACAGTAAGAGGGCTTGAAGCCCTTACTCTCTCTATTCCGCCAACGCCTGGTTCTTCGATTGTGCGTCGTCCTAATAATAATGGTTTATTTAATATAGGCACTATATTCAACCAGAAAGGCTATGATGTAAAATTTGTTTTTGGGGGATATAGCTATTTCGATAATCTAAGTAAATTTTTTACTCATAACGGTTTTCAGATATTAGATAGAAGTGATTTACGAGTAGAAGAAATATCTTTCTCTAATGTTTGGGGTGTTGCTGATGAAGATATTTTAAATAAAGCTATCGAGGCTGCTGATAATTCATATAAAGCTAAAAAACCATTTTTCCAGCTTATTATGACTACTTCAAACCATAGACCATATACATTTCCTGACGGTAGAATTGATTTACCATCTGGCGGAGGGCGACTAGCTGGGGTCAAATATACTGATTACGCTGTTGGTAAATTTATTGAGCAAGCCAAGACCAAAGAATGGTTTGATAATACTATTTTTGTTATTACTGCTGACCATTGTGCGTCAAGCGCTGGTAAAACCGAACTTCCTGTTCACAAATATCATATTCCATTGCTGATCTATGCCCCAAAACTAATAAAGCCAGGGGTTAATAATACTTTAGCTAGTCAAATTGATTTAGCTCCTACTATATTTGGTTTAGTTGACTTCGATTATAATTCAAAATTTTTCGGAAAGGATATATTGAAATCTCCGCCTAATAGAGCGTTTATTAGTACCTATCAGCTACTAGGGTACCTGAAGGATTCAAATCTAGTTATTCTTGCGCCAAATAAAGCCCCTGAGCAATTTAAAGTTGAGGGGAAAAAGCTTGTCAAAGTCTCAAATAATCCTGAACAAGTAAACGAAGCAATTGGTTATTACCAAAGCGCTTCTGAACTATATAAGGAAGGGATTTTTAAAAATGAATAAAATTTTATTTACTCAATAAGCTTAAAAACCCGCATCATATTAATAAAAACTTAACCTTTAATCGTTAATATTATTGATAGTAGGTATTTTAATAATCAGTTAATTTTTGATTATCAAAATATTTACTTTAATAATATGTAAAACAAAGAGGTTAAAATGTCTAAAATTGGTAATAAATTCAAAAAATTATTTTTGTCATGCTATTCTAATGCTGAAGAGAAAGGCGTTCTTAAAGATGTGCGTGATTTAACAGTAACTAATTTTAACACCCTTATCGATGCGTCGGTACCTGATCAAAAAAATGCAGAACTTATCAAAGCGGCGTTTGCTGGAGGGTTAGAATCAATGTTTGAAGCCTTCAAAAAAAATATAGAAGAGTTAATAGATAAGAAAATTGAAGCTAAAGTAATTAAAGCGAAAATGGTTGCATCTAATAACTCGAAAGAAGAAAGTTCAGATAATAGTGATGATAGCGAAGAATCATTTGAATCCTCTCAATCAGATAACTCTACAGCAGAATCAGTTGTTGTAACTAACCTTGTAGGCGATACAGGAAATACTATACATTAACTAAACAACTAAATTATCAGATAACAGGAAATTAAATTTATTTTATCTGATAATTATCTTTTCTTTACTTTATAGGGATAACCCAAAAAACTAAATTCTTTTTACTGAGCAGTTTTAACAAGAGTTATCCTATAAAAGTCTGTAAAAAATATAAAAATAATTGAGGTTAATATGACTAAATTTACAAAAGCGGTAAAAAGCTTTTTTTTAAAATGCTATTCAAATGCTGAAGATACAGGTGTTGTAAAATCTGTAGAGAATTTAACAATAGTTGGCATGAAAATTGGTGTAGATGTACTTGATGCAACTGTATTAAATATACCAGATCCAGTAGAAAAAGTAATGAAAGCAGGACTAGAGGTTGGTATAAAAACAGGCTTTGAAAATCTCGATGATTTTATAGATGCTGAAAATGCTAAAATGAAAAGTGAAACAAATGTCAAGTTAAACACCACCAATCCGAATATTGCTTCTTCATATCAAATATCAAATAGTCCATTAGGGGGCGATTCTGTAGCAGATAATAGCTCTATACCTTCAATATCTGTTATGGGGAATACTTCAGACATAATAATAGGTTAAATTAAATCTAATAAGTACTTAACAAAAGGCAGATGATATCTGCCTTTTTTCCGTTAGAATTTAAAGAATAAACTTTGAAATATCAATATTTTTTGTTAAAGCTGTAAGCTGTTTATCCACGAATTCTTTATCGATTGTGATTGTTTGAGGTGTCATTTCACTAGCATCAAAATTTATATCTTCAAGCAGTTTTTCCATTATGGTATGCAGGCGTCTTGCACCAATATTTTCTACCTCATTATTAACATTTGTAGCAATATCCGCAATTCGCTCTATAGCTTCATCAGTAAATTCAACATTTATATCTTCTGTGCTGATTAATGCAGCATATTGCTTAAGCAAGCTAGTTTCAGGTTCCTTTAAAATTCTTATCATATCTTCGCGAGATAAAGGTTTAAGTTCCACCCTTATTGGTAACCGTCCCTGTAACTCAGGAAGCAAGTCTGAAGGCTTAGCTAAGTGGAAAGCCCCCGATGCAATAAATAAAATATGGTTAGTTTTGATAGTACCATATTTAGTATTAACAGTAGTGCCTTCGATTAAAGGTAGAAGATCACGCTGCACACCTTCTCTACTAACTTCTCCGCCTCTTGACCCTTCTGCAGAGCGTGAGGCAATCTTATCAACTTCATCTAAAAAGACTATACCGTCATTTTCAACAAGCGAAAGAGCGTCAAATAAGATCCTTTCTTCATCAATAAGTTTATCAGATTCCTCATTGATAAGAAGTTTCATAGCTTCTTTAATAGAAAGTTTTTTAGTTTTCATACGATTAGAGTTGCCTAAAGCTTTACCGATCATATCGCTAATATTAAGCACGCCCATTGACGCTCCAGGCATACCTGGTATATCGAAAGAAGCACCTGCCTGAGAAGAATTATCTAATATCTGAATCTCAATCTCTGTATCATTTTGTTCTCCAGCTTCGATTTTGAGGCGGAATTTCTCTCTAGTCTCAAGGCTTGCTGTCTTACCTACTAAAACATCTAAAATTCTATCTAATGCTTTTTCCCTTGCAGTATCCTTCACGCCCTTTTTAGCGTTCTTTTTTAGCATATTTACAGCAGTATCTATTAAATCTCTGATTATAGAATCTACATCTCGACCTACATAACCAACCTCAGTAAATTTCGTAGCTTCAACTTTAATGAAGGGAGCTCCTGCAAGCTTTGCAAGGCGCCTTGCAATTTCTGTTTTACCGACACCCGTTGGGCCAATCATTAAAATATTTTTTGGTACTATTTCTTCTCTCAAAGGCTCATTAACAAGCTTCCTTCGATATCTATTACGCAGAGCAAGCGCTACTGCCTTTTTAGCTTCGTTTTGTCCAACAATATATCTATTTAATTCTTGCACAATTTGCTTTGGCGTTAACCCCATAATCTCTTTTTTATTGATCATTATTACTTTACTTTTTCTATTATAATATTTTGGTTTGAATATACACAAATGTCAGCTGCAATTTTCATCGACTTTCGAACAATCTCTTCCGCTGAAATGCCATCAATATCTATTAAAGCTGCAGCAGCAGATCTAGCAAAATTTCCACCAGAACCGATCGCTGCTATATTATCTTCAGGTTCAAGTACATCACCCGTACCTGTAAGAATTAGAATATTTTTTCTATCGGCCACAATAAGCATTGCTTCAAGTCTACGCAAATATTTATCAGTACGCCAATCTTTTGCAAGTTCTACACAAGCGCGTAATAGTTGGTTTGAGTGTTTTTCAAGCTTTGCTTCTAACCTTTCGAAAAGGGTAAAAGCATCAGCGGTAGATCCTGCAAAACCTGCTACAATGCTATTATCAGCAAGTGTTCTTAGTTTGCGGGCAGAAGATTTCATAATTGTTGGACCGAGCGACACTTGCCCGTCTGCAGCTATTATAACTTCATTATCTTTTTTTATACACAGAATAGTAGTCCCGTGCATCGTAGGTGAATTTTCGTTTGAACTATACATAATAAATTTTCTAGGTAAATATTGAATAATAAACAATTACATGTATTATGAAATAAACCTTTAAAATTCTTTTTTCAAGAGCTGAAATCTTATTTTACTTAAATAAATTTAATTTTTATTATAATTATGAAAAAATTTGCGGTTTACCAAAAAGATAGTGATGATATTATTCTAGTGCAGGAAGGCTTTAATTTTATAGCTGCAATATTTGGAGGTCTCTGGGCTTTATATAACAGGATTTGGCCTTTATTCGTATTTGGTGCTGTATTGTATTATCTACAAATTAATTTATCTTCTAGTGGGCATATACTTGCTGTTAAACTACTATCCTTTCTTTTTTTCGGCTTACTTAGTGACTTTATCTACCAATTATACCTTGAGAGGCAAGGCTATATACTTAAGGATGTAATAATTGCAAAAGACCCTAGTAGTGCAGAGTTAAAATATTACGAAAGAAATAAAGAGTCTGATATAGAAAAGGAACAAAGAGAAGAACCTTGGGAATAAAATGATTTAAATTGGTGGGCGGTAGTGGACTCGAACCACCGACCTCTACGATGTCAACGTAGTGCTCTAACCAGCTGAGCTAACCGCCCTAAGAAAAATCAGTATAACAATTATTGAAGTGTTTTATACCAGCGATAAAATCAACTTTCAAGTATAATTTTACAACAAATTTTATGGATATAAAAAAATACCCTATATCTTTTCATTTAAAAGAATTCAAAACACGTCTAATATATGTTCTGATATACTATATTATTTCTGTTGGGGTTATATATATCTATAGCGATAAAATATATCAACTTCTAGTGATTCCTTTAAATTCTGCAGTTAATATGCAGGGGAAGAAGATGATATATACTAACCTTGTGGAGGTATTTTTTTCATACTTAAAATTATCTACTACTTTTGCTTTTATGGTAGTTATACCTGTTATCGCTTATAATTTGTATAAATTTTTGGCACCAGGCTTATACCCATATGAGAAAAGGCTTCTCTTTATTATTTCTTGTACATCACCAATATTATATTGGCTTGGAGCATTTTTCTGCTATTTTATTGTTATACCTAAAGCATGGGATTTTTTTATAAGTTTTGAAAATCATGACGCGAAAATCCCAATAGTTTTGGAAGCAAAAGTTAGCGAATATTTACAATTAATAGTTGATTTAATATTTGCTTTTGGTATAGCTTTTCAATTACCAGTTATTTTATTAGTGTTTACAATAATTGGTATCATTTCGCCTGAGACACTTGAAAATAAGCGACGTTTTGCAATAGTGATTATATTTATTTTGGGTGGAATACTAACTCCTCCAGATATATTTAGCCAATTTGCGCTTGCAATTCCTATGCTTTTATTATATGAAATTTCTATAAAGATTTGCAAAATCGTTGAACATAAGAGAAAATTAAATGTTAGACCTTGATTGGATTGTTAAAAATAAAGAAAAATTTGAAGAGCTTAGTGCAAAACGAGGGCTTCCTCCTATATCAGAAGAACTGGGAAAGTTAGATGAGAAAAGGCGGCAGCTTACAACCTTAATTCAACAGCTTAGACATGCTAGAAAGGAAAAAGCTAGACTTCTTGGCTTTATTAAGGATAAAAATAGTAAAGAGTTTGAGGATATAAAAAGAGACGCTGCCCATATAAATGATAAACTTGAAGAGCTTCAAGCAAAACTCTCAAGTGATGACCAACTAACTAAGCTTCTAGAGACTTTACCAAATCTTCCTGACGATGATGTTCCTTATGGTACTGATGAGAACATGAATAAAATTATTAGAACATGGGGCAATATTAAAGAAATGCCAAGAGCAAAAGAGCATTTTGAACTTGGTGAAGATCTTAAAATGATGGATTTTGCACAAACTGCTAAAATCTCAGGGAGCAGGTTTGTTACTCTTAAATCAGATCTGGCAAGGCTTGAACGTGCGTTAATCAACTTTATGATGGATATTCATACAAGGCAATTCCATTATGTTGAAGTATCGCCGCCTTATTTAGTTCGTAATCAAGCAATGTATGGTGTTGGACAACTTCCAAAATTTAGTGATGATTCTTTTGAGACAACAAATAATTATAGATTAATCCCAACGGGTGAAGTACCGCTTACCAACATGGTAGCAGATAGTATAATTGCTAGAGAGACATTGCCACTAAGGTTAGTAGCTTATACACCTTGCTTTAGATCTGAAGCAGGAAGTGCAGGTCGGGATACACGTGGAATGATAAGAATGCACCAATTTGGCAAAGTTGAGCTTGTAAGCATAACTACACCTTATGAATCAAAAGATGAGCATGAATATCTCACTAATGCCGCTGAAGAAATCTTAAGAAGGTTAGAATTACCTTACAGAGTTTCACTTCTTTGTACAGGAGATATGGGTTTTGCTGCAAAAAAAACGTATGATTTAGAAGTTTGGCTGCCAGGACAAAAGAAATATCGTGAAATTTCAAGCTGCTCAAATTGTGGTGATTTCCAGGCACGTCGTATGAAAGCAAGATACAAAGAGCTTGGTGCAAGTGAAACCACCTTCGTACATACTTTAAATGGCTCAGCTCTAGCTGTCGGTAGGACAATTATTGCTATAATGGAAAATTATCAAAATGAAGATGGTTCAATATCTATCCCAAAAGCACTTGTGAGTTATATGGGGGGAGTTGACAAAATTGAAAGAGTATCAGAGTTTGTAGCTGGTTAAATTAATACATTTTTTTAAATAGTTAAAGCCTACTTTGTAAACCACAAAGTAGGCTTTTGATTTAAGTAATATAAGTATATAATAATGAAAGTTGTAAGAGTAGGTGTTGGAGTTTTAATTTTTAATAATTTAGGAGAAATTTTGCTTGGTCTGCGCTTAAATTCTCATGGAGAGAATACGTGGGCTCCTCCAGGTGGGCACCTTGAGATGGGTGAAAGCTTTGAGCAATGTGCCATCAGAGAGGTATTAGAAGAAACAGGTTTGAATATTGACGGAATTAAAATAATTACTGTTACAAACGATATATTTGCGCCAGATAAACATTATGTTACTATAATTTCGAAAACTTCTATCAGAGAAGGTAGAATTCATGTCCCAGTACTTGAGCCTTTAAAATGTCTAGAATGGAAATGGTTCGCCCTAGAAGCGCTACCAGATCCATTATTTCTACCTTTAGTGAATATGCTCAAGCAATCGCCAACTACGCTTATTGAGGCCTTTGAAAGCGCTTGATGGTAGTGTATTAACGTTACCATCAAACCAATTGCACAGAGTCTAAATTTAAGCTATATCGAGAATTTTTTCATTTTGCCCTTAGTGGTGCCCCTAGTTTAATATATTATCCTCGCCAAATAAAAGAGGTAATAATTATGGAAATTAAAAATACTACAGAATTTAATAAAGCTATTTGTAGAGAAAAATGGCTGACACTTATTACAAAACTTGCCGATTCAATTGATATGGAAATAGATAGATTAAACCAAGATAAGACAAAAGATAATAGTAAAGCTAAAGCTGCTCTTTGTAATGCGGTAACAAGAATTATGCCTTTAGTCCTTAAAATATGTGTGTCTGAGGAACAAGAAGAGCAAACTCTTACTGCAGAAGAGGATAAAATGCTTTACAACTATTATATGAAATATTATAAGCCAGATAACAATGAAGAGAAGAGCTGCAAGTAGTAGGATTTAATTTAAGCTAAGAGCGTTGTAATCTCTTATGAGATCATCCTGCATGGCTTAATAAATTTGCAGCCTGAGACGTTGTTGCGTAGATACGACTTTTATCGTATTTGTCACCATCCCGATACTGTATCCGCCATAGCCTTTAGGCTATGGCAATGACCGTGGAATCGATCTTTAAAGATGATTTAGACTCTGTGAAGGTAATATAATTTATATGTATTTTAAGTTTTTAAGGCTGCAATTTTTAAAAAATTGCTTGAAAAAGAAGTGTTATTCCTTCAATATTTTTTAATATTTCTCCTAAAAAGCTTTAAAATAACTTCATTTATAACATTGCACAGAGTCTAGTTTTCTAATCAAAATAAGAATTAAATGATTCTTCAGGAGCTATTGCTGTTAAGCCTGCTTCACCGGCCATTTTTCTATTTCCTAACTCGCGCTCAGCAAGAGAGTTAAATAAGTCTTGGGTAAAATGAGAGTTCATTTCAGCGTAATTATCATAAGCGATTTTCATCCACTCTTCAGGTATATTTGGGAATGGCAATTTACCTTTCAAAGAATACCAACTATCTTTATTCATTTGTACACTTAGATCAGCTTCATTTTTAATTAAATAATCAGCTACCTTAATATGGTGATCATTTACAGGGTGGCCATTTAAAGCTAAATGTAGAGAGGTCCCACCAAATTCATCTAATTGATTAACATTAGCGCCTTTATCTACTAAAAATTCAACTATTGATAAATCGCCCTTTTGTGCAGCGCAATGTAGTGGAGTGAGTCCGCTAACCCCAGCTAAATTTACCTCGGCACCTTTTTCTACTAAGAGTTTGATTATATCAGGATAGCCTTTCTTTACAGCGCACATTAAAGCTGTATAGCCAAATTTATCTCTTTCTATATTAATATCTATTTCTTTAGATAAAAGCTTATTTATAACGCCAATACGATGTTTTTCGGTAAAATTTTCATCTTTCTTATTGATAACATCTATTACTGTTTTAAATTCATCAGTAGCATAAATTGCTGTTTCAAATATTACTGTTTTTTGCATTAATTTCCTCCATGAATTTATTTGAGGAAATATAAAGTCATATAATATAACATTTGTCAACCTCTTGTAGCGAGAAAAATTGGCAAACTTATTACATAATACATATACATTGATAAAACTTGATCCTTCCTATTGATAAAATAATTTAGCTTGTTATTATAAAATTTTATTCATTTTTATTTACTGTATTGTTATGAGATATAATCAAGTGATCATGAGCTATGCGAATGCAATATTTGAAGCTTCTAAAAAGGCAAATAATCTAGATGAAACTTTTGAAAAGTTAGAGGATATTCTTGAATTAATACGTAATAATCCTGATGTGAGGAAAGCTTTAAGCGCTCCAGTGATTGATTTTGATCAAAAGAATAAAGTTATAGAAGTTATTTCTCAGAAATTAGGCCTTGGTCAAGCAGTACAAAATTTATTACTTCTTCTTGCAAAAAATAAAAGATTTAATTTGCTCGAGGAGGTTATTGACGCCTATAGCGAGTCGATAAAAGTAGAAAAAAATATATTAGAAGCTAGGATAACAACAGCAAAAGAACTAAATGATACTGAATATCAAGAATTACAACGAATTATTACTGAAAAATATAATAAAAATTTTACTTTTAAAAAATTTATTGATAATTCTCTAATCGGAGGATTAATAGTTGAATTTGATAATAAAATATTAGATGCTTCAGTGCAAGGTGCATTGAAAAAATTCAAAAACAAAAGCAAAGAAATAATATCGGTGCTTTAAACCACAGGAGATACGAGAATGAAGCTTAGTTCAGCAGAAATTTCATCAATATTACAAAAAGAGATAGAAAATTTTGGACAAGTAGCTGACCTTGCAGAAGTAGGATATGTTACCTCTGTCAGCGATAATAAGGCAACCGTTTATGGTTTAGATAATGTAACTTATGGTGAGACAGTAGAATTTCAAGATGGCACTAAGGGTCTGGCTCTAAATTTAGAGAATGGTGCAACTGGTATTGTAGTTCTAGGATCTGACCAGGGTATTAAGGAAGGTGATATAGTAAAGCGCACTGGCCAAATTTTACAGGTACCCACCGGTAAATCCTTGCTTGGGCGTGTAGTTGATGCTCTCGGTAATCCTATTGATGGGAAGGGTCCATTAAAGGATGTGAAATATGCGAAAGTTGAAGCTAAAGCCCCAAGTATTATTACTAGGAAAAGTGTACATGAACCTGTACAAACTGGGATTAAAGCAATTGATGCGTTGATTCCGATTGGTAGAGGACAAAGGGAGCTTATAATTGGCGATAGACAAACTGGGAAGTCTGCAATCGCTATTGATACAATATTAAATCAAAAAAGAGCCCATCTTGGCACAGATGAGAGTGAGAAAATATATTGTATTTATGTAGCTATTGGCCAGAAACGTTCATCTGTTGCAAGGGTAGTTAAAAAACTTGAGGAAGAAGGTGCGCTGCATTATACAATTGTTGTAGCTGCAACAGCTAGTGACGCTGCAACAATGCAGTTTCTTGCCCCTTATACAGGTTGTGCAATGGGTGAGTTCTTTAGAGATAATGGTATGCATGCTTTAATCGTTTATGATGATTTAAGTAAACATGCAGTAGCTTATCGACAAATGTCACTTTTACTTAGAAGACCACCAGGGCGTGAAGCTTATCCTGGTGACGTATTTTACCTTCACTCAAGATTGTTAGAGCGTGCTGCAAAATTATCTGAGGAATATGGTAATGGCTCTCTTACCGCTCTTCCAATTATTGAGACGCAAGCAGGTGACGTTTCAGCCTATATTCCAACCAACGTAATTTCTATTACCGATGGTCAAATATTCCTTGAAACCGAATTATTCTATAAAGGTATTAGACCCGCAGTAAACGTTGGTATTTCGGTAAGTCGTGTAGGTTCTGCTGCGCAAATTAAAGCGATGAAGCAAGTGGCTGGTTCTATTAAGCTTGAACTTGCTCAATATAGAGAAATGGAAGCCTTTGCCCAATTTGGTTCTGAACTTGACCCTACAACTCAAAAGTTACTTGAACGTGGAGCGCGTTTAACAGAGTTACTTAAACAAGCTCAATTTAGCCCCGTGCAGGTTGAAGAGCAGGTAGTAACGATGTTTGCTGGTGTTAATGGATATTTAGATCAAATTCAAAAAAACCAAGTTAAAGAATTTGAGGTTAAAATGCTTGATGCATTGAGGTTCCAGCATTCTGATATATTAAATAATATTATTGCTGAGAAAAAAATAACTGAAGAAAATGAGAAAAAGCTTAGAGAGTTTTTAGCAAATTTTGTTCAAACCTTTTTATCAAATAAGAATAAATAATGTCAGGACTTAAAGATTTAAGAAACCGAGTAAAATCGATAAAATCTACACAGAAGATTACTAAAGCTATGCAGATGGTCGCGGCCGCGAAGCTTCGTAAGGTTCGTGACGCTGCAGCGCATGCTTCTGAATATTCAGAATTAATGATAAGAATTGCCTCTCGCGTTGCTGCAGCTACAAAAGGGTCGTTTGATGCACCCAAATTACTTACTGGAACAGGCCAGAACCAAAAATATCTGCTGGTTGTAATGACTTCTGATAAAGGACTTTGTGGGGCATTTAACTTCTCTATTCTTAGGAAGGCTAGACAAGATATAGAATATCTTTTAGTTAATAAGGCGGATATCGAAGTACTTTGTATAGGTAAAAAAGGATATGAATTACTTAAATCTTATTACCCGAGCTTAAACGTAAAAAAACTTGATTTAAAAATTAAAGATAAACCCTCATATGATGATGCTAAATTTGTAAAGGATTATGTTTATAATAAGTTTACTAATAATGAATTTGATATTTGTACATTATATTTTAGTAAATTTAAAAATGCTATTTCGCAGGTTGCAACTTCAAGACAATTAATACCGGTTCCAACTGAAGGAAAAGAAGTCGATAATAACGAGCCTCATACAGAATTTGTATTCGAACCGAAGGAAGAAATATTGCTTGAGCATTTATTAAATGATAATCTTTTAATACAATTATATAGCTCAATACTTGAGAACGTAGCAAGTGAGCATGGCGCACGAATGACAGCTATGGATAATGCTACAAAGAATGCAAGAGATATGATGGCATCTCTAACCCTACAACTTAATAGAACAAGACAAGCCATCATTACTAAAGAATTGATTGAAATAATTTCTGGAGCAGATGCACTATGACACAAAATATTGGTAAAATAACACAGATAATTTCTGCGGTAGTAGACGTAGAGTTCGAAGTAGGTAAGGTACCTAATATTCTAAATGCTTTAGAATGTAAAATAAATGACCAAAGAGTAGTTTTAGAGGTAGCGCAACATTTAGGCGAAAGCCAAGTGCGTTGTATTGCAATGGATTCAACAGATGGTCTTGCACGTGGTATAGAAGTAATCGATACTGGCAAACCTATTAGTGTCCCTGTTGGTCAAGGTACGCTTGGTAGAATAATGAACGTAATTGGAGAACCAATTGATAATAAAGGCCCAGTAAACGCTACACAGTTTGATCCTATTCATAAAGATGCACCAGATTTCGTTAGCCAATCTACAGATAAGAATATTCTTGTAACTGGTATTAAAGTTATTGATCTTCTTGCGCCTTATGCAAAGGGGGGGAAAATTGGTTTATTCGGCGGTGCTGGGGTTGGTAAAACCGTACTTATCATGGAACTTATAAATAATATTGCAAAAGCTCACGGTGGTTATACAGTATTTGCTGGGGTTGGTGAGCGTACTCGTGAGGGTAATGATCTTTACCAAGAAATGATGACTTCTGGTGTAATCAACGTTGATAAACCTAATGAATCAAAAGTTGCCCTGGTTTATGGGCAAATGAATGAACCGCCAGGAGCACGTGCTCGTGTTGCATTAACTGGGTTAACTGTTGCAGAGCATTTCAGAGATCTTGAAGGTGGTCAGGACGTACTTTTTTTTGTTGATAACGTATTTAGGTTTACACAAGCCGGTTCTGAAGTGTCAACGCTTCTTGGGCGTATCCCATCAGCGGTGGGCTATCAACCAACACTTGCGACAGAAATGGGGGCAATGCAGGAGCGTATTACCTCAACAAAAACAGGTTCTATTACTTCAGTGCAAGCAATCTACGTACCAGCTGATGATTTAACAGATCCAGCGCCTGCTACATCATTTGCTCACCTTGATGCGACTACAGTATTGAGCAGGCAAATTGCCGAGCTTGGCATTTACCCTGCAGTAGATCCGCTAGATAGTAACTCACAAATGCTAGACCCAGTAGTAGTAGGAGATGAGCATTATCAAGTTGCTCGTGAGGTACAAAAAGTCCTCCAGACTTATAAGTCGCTACAAGATATTATTGCAATTCTTGGTATTGATGAATTATCTGAAGAGGATAAGCTTATAGTATCACGTGCTCGTAAAATCCAGAGATTCTTATCGCAGCCTTTCCATGTAGCTGAAGTATTTACTGGTAGTCCGGGTAAATTTGTTGAGCTCAAAGATACAATCAAAGGCTTTAAAGCATTAGTGCAGGGTGAATATGATAATTTACCAGAAGCTGCATTCTATATGGTTGGAACAATTGAAGAAGTAATTGAGAAAGCAAAAAAATTACAGCAAACAGCAGCATAACATGAGTCAAGAACAAATTTTAACAATAAGAATAGTAACACCGCAAGAATCACTATTTTCTGCTCAAGCGGATATGGTAGTTATGCCGGGTGATCAGGGAGAATTCGGTATATTACCTAAACATATGCCTCTTATTACTATGCTTAAGGAAGGTATTCTTAAATTATATAATCGCGATAATATTGTTTTAGAAATTATGGTTTCAAAGGGATATGGTCAAGTATTTAATGATGAAATTTTGATCCTTACTGAATTTGCGCTTAATATTGCTGAACTCACTAGTGATAAAGTGAAAAGTAATATTGAAAGCTTACAAGAAAAGCTAGACCGCACGCAAAATGCCGAAAATAAGACTCTTATACTCCAAGACTTGAGGCGTAATAGGTTAATACTTGATTATAAAGAAGGGAAGAAAAGGACGGCGTAATTAGTGATAAATATAAGCTTTTATTTCTTAAAGAAAATAGGTTTAAAATTAGATAGTGAGAAAGTATGTTTCGCGGTCCTTTAAAGGAAGAAAATACAGGAAAAGAATATTTTATTATAAATGGCATAATGGTGTTTCCTGACTATACACCTGAAAATTCAACGACTAATACAAATTATCAAAATTTATACCAAGTATTTAGTCAAAATATGTCAAATTTAGAACCTATTGGAGAGCCTGCTCCCACTTCTTATTCAAGTTGGTGTATAATCTTATAGATTTCTACTGATAATTTGTACGTCGCCTCTAGACTCGAATCCTCATGTACGAGTAAGTGCACTGCGGTTATATGTTCCTAGTCTCCTTCAAATTCTCTACTATAAACTAGTTTCGAAAGAGGGCTATTATTTATCTTATTAACCTCTGCCTGAGCAATGGTTTTATCATAGTCCTTAAACCATTCTTGTAAAAGCGCATCAGCTTTCTCAGGTGTAAGGGTTCTATTTGATAATACTAAGACGTTAGCATGGTTCCAAATGCGAGCGAGGCTTGCAGTCTCCGGATCATTACAAAGGGCCGCTCTTATACCTGGTACTTTATTAGCTACAATAGAAGCACCAGTTCCAGACCAGCAAAAAAATATCCCTTCAACACACACGCCATTAGTTATAGCTCTTGCAGCTTTAGAGGTAGCCTCTACCCAAGGTTCTTCTTTGTGAGAGCTAAACGAACCAAATAATAGGCATTCATGGCCATTTTCTTCAAGCCATGATTGTACATAATTATTAATATCAAGCCATTCATCTGAGCATAAAGCAATTTTCATAGTTTTCAGTTATTTATGTCAACGGATTCTATTAAAGTAATATCCCAAGCATTCGTAGAATTATTAGGTTTAAAATAATATATTCCGCAATTAGAAGTATGCAACCCTTCTTTTCCTAGATAAGATGCTAGAACTTTAAATACACCGCTATGTGAGACAAGTAGTGGAAGCTTATTAGTATCCAGTATTAGATTTATAGTTCTAATAATTCTTTTTAAAAAATCTTGTTCAGTCTCTGCTCCTCTAGGTGTTTCACCTTCGAGCCATTCGCGAATTTCTGAAGCTTCCTCTCTCGTTTTGCCTTCGATAATACCCTTACAGGATTCCTTTAAGCCAGGGTTGGAGATTATTGGAATATTTAAGAACGAATTTATAATTTCAGCAGTTTGTGCTGCTCTCCTTAAGGGACTATGGATAATTTGCTCAATACGAAGACCTCTTAAGATGTCAACGGCCTCTGCAGCTTGCTGCATACCTTCTTCATTTAATGGTATATCTTGTTGCCCCATAACTTTATGCTCATGGTTCCAATCAGTTTTACCATGGCGAATAAAATAAAAAGGTTTCCGCGTTAAGCTTAAATTATCCATAAGAAGCTTCTTTTATTTAAGAGTAAGTAATGCTTTATTAAATTCAGGATTCTTTATGAAATCCTCAACAAAATAATTTCTTAATGTTATATTATGTATTTTACCATCAATATCTGAAACCTTTACGAGGCTTGCATCTTTTTTAACTGCGGCAATTATTTCTTCTAAGTTAAGCCAGGCGAATTCGTCCTTTTCAGCCTCTTGAGGGGAGAGTGTAGACTGTTTTTTAACCCTAAATTCATTTAAAGCAAATGCTGGTACATAGAGTCTATCAACTGCAGGAATAAGCGCATAAATTATTCTTCTGTCATTTGAGTCCTTTACAATAAATATACCTTGGTTTAATACATATTCAGCTTTAGGGGTTATCAGTCCCATACTTTCTTCTTTAAGCTCCCTAAGCATGTTATCTAAAAATGTTTGATCATTTTTAGTGCTGCCACCAAGATCAGAATAAGTGCCTGCTTTCTTTTTATCAGAGCCATTTATATCTTCTCTACCAAGTAGAATAAAAGTTTTATTGCCCTTTTTAAGGTAAGGTATTACCCCAACTGTGCCTTTACCAACGGGTTTTCCAAGTAAGATTTCCCTAATATTAGTTATAACGTGATTAGGTGAAGACTCCATTGCAGGCGCAGGGCTTGCCACAACTTGTAGCGGTAAAAATATTATAAGGAAGATCAAGTTCCTTTTTAATGATGATAGCATTTCCTTCTCCATTAATAAATTTTATTGTCTTTTTAAAAGACTAAAATATCGCTTTAAGAGTGTCAAGGATTTTATATAAGGCATTTTTTGAAAATAACGTCCATTACTTTTTTGATTTAATATAGCTAAAGAATGGATCTTTAACGTCTTTTATCTGTAATATGAAAATTTTTTGTTTTTTATAATTTTACTGCTTGATTTCTGCGAAGAATTCAGTATCTTTGACACAAGTCCAAGGCACTAGTCAAGCATTTATATGCTTCTAGAAAACACACTTAAGCGGGTGTAGCTCAGGGGTAGAGCGCTACCTTGCCAAGGTCGAAGTCGAGGGTTCGAATCCCTTCACCCGCTCCAGAAAACCTTCTCTTTTATACTGCATTGATAGGTAACTTATTTACCAAAGACATAGGTAACATTTCAGCCTTAAAATAACTATATCAAAGCTATCTTACCAGGAAACTAAACACTTTACTCGTCTGTTTTGAACTTTCCCCATGTTTCAATATAAGAAATTTAGATGTAGGGATTTGGCTTCTACGCAGTGCAGATATTAAATCTTCTTCAGGCTTTCCTTCTCCTTCCATGGAGAGTGCAAGGCAACCAAAATGTGCGGCAATACTACGCTCAGGTTGAATTACTTTATGGATTTCAACAGCTTCATCAGGATTTATATGGTGCACTTTCATAAACCAACGAGGCTCATATGCGCCTATTGGCAGAATAGCATATGCAAATTCTTGGTATTTCTCTTTGATCATTTTAAATATATTGCCCGTACCAAAGGCTGTGTCACCAGAAAAATATATATTACCTGCAGAAGAAGCTATAACAAACCCCCCCCATAATGTTCTATTATTACCAAGAAGCCCATATCTACCAGACCAATGTACGGCTGGGACAAAATTTATATCAACAATATTCTCTTTATCTCTGATCTTTTGCCACCAGTCTAAATCTTGGCTAGTAATACCAAAAGATTTAAGAAAGTTTTTCATACCAAGACCAGCTAAAACTTTCGTGCCAAATTTTTCTTGAAGGGTTCTTATCGCAGTAACATCACAATGATCATAATGATCATGACTAATTACTATATAGTCAATCTTTGGTAAATCTGCAAGTTTAATGCCTGGATGGCGATATCTTTTTGGGCCAATCCAATTAACAGGGCTAACTCTTTTAGCAAAAAGTGGGTCTGTTAGAATATTAAGGTTATTGACTTGAATTAAGAAGGTAGCGTGGTTGATGAAAGTTATTTTGATTGTACCATTTGGAACAACTTGTTCAATATTTTCTTTATTATAGGTGAAATCGTCTAAAAATTCAGGCCAAAGTTTTTTTATATCATCTTTAAATTCATAAAATTGCCACTTGCCTATATCGCTTAAAGTAAAAATACCTTCATCCGGATTATAATTATGGAACCTCTTTCCATCAAAATGGTCATTTGTTCTTCCATGGTGGAAAGGTTTGGTGCTATCAAAGAGAAAATATATTATTGCAATTATTGTGGCTATAAAGCTTATTTTGATTATAGACCCTAATATATTATTAAAACATTTCATAAACTCGGGCTCACTTCTTCAGGCGTACTTGCTTTAATCGATAGAGCATGTAAATGTCCTTTAAACGCTTCGTTTAAGGCATTATAGATTATTCTATGACGAGTAACTTTATTTTTACCTTTAAAACAATCTGCAATAATTTCTATTTTAAAATGTGTGCCATGGCTTGGTAGGTCAGGCTGATGCCCATGATGTTTATGGCTTTCATCTATAATCGAAAGCTTGATAGGATTTAATGAGCTTAAGCGCTCATATATAAGTTTTTCCATCATTTGTGAATACTAAATAGAGATGTTAACCTTTAAGTAAACAATATACCTTATAATAAGCTTTAAGTAAAATCTTTTATTTTTAACTGTATATTATTCCAAATATGACTACTGTAGTAAAATTACAACAGCAATAATGATCTATTGTTATGATAAATATAGAGGATTACAAATTAACCATTTGTTAACTTGACGAGTGTTAATCTTTAATAGAATGTAGATAATGTAATTAACGGAAAATGATACTGATAATTTTAACAGCTATAATATTGCTCTCTCTTTATGCAACTATAGCGTCAGCAAATCCTGAAGGTGGAGAAGTGATTGGAGGTAAAGCTTTAATCTCAACCGAACCTAATTCCTTAGTTATAACCCAAGAAAGTCAAAGAGTATTAATTGATTGGAAAAGTTTTGATATTCATGTTAACAAAACCACACAATTTAAACATCCTACACAAGATGCCATTATATTAAATAGTGTAAAATCCGATTTTGCTTCTTTGATAGATGGTAGTTTGACTGCAAACAGCAATGTAATAATAGTAAATCCTGATAGTGTGATATTTGGTTCAACCTCACAAATGGATGTTGGAGGGCTCATTGCGAGTAGTCCAAACATCTTAAATGATGATTTCATGCGTGCCGGAAGCTTAAAATTTAATCTGTCAAGCCACGCTAATGCTAGCATTATAAAAGAAGGGAAGATTACTACTATAGAGTCTGAATCCTTAGGCTTTGTTCCGCCTCACGTAAAGAATACAGAGAGCATAAAGTATAAGCCTAGTAAGGTTACTTTATCAAGTGACGATAGATTTACGCTCGATATGAATGGCGATAAGTTGATAGAGCTTGAAGTTACTGATCAGCTTGAGAGCCAATCGCTACGAATGAGCGCTTTCAGTAAAGATGATGGGGGGATTATAGAGCTCTCTACTAAGAAAGCAAGAGGAGCTATAGATAGTGTAATAGATGTTACTAGCAAAATAAGGGCTAATTCTATTGTAGAGGAAAATGGTAAAATAATATTTCTAGGTCGGAATGATGCAACCCCTAACCAAGGTTATGAACGATATATAAAACAATTGGGCCACGATGAACTTATAATTAGCAGCGAAATAAATGCGTCATCTGACCAAAGTGTTGGAAGGCGCATTATCGCTATTGCAAGAGAAACTCTTCTTACAGTTAACGCCACACTGAACGCTGACGGCCTATTAGCTGGCAGTGGAATTTATATTGGAGGTGCCTTCCAAGGAGCACAAACATTACCAAGCGGGATGTATAGTTATATTGACGAGGATACTAAAGTTACAGCTAGTTCAGCTCAAGTTGATGGTGGTAAAGTTATAGTATGGGGTAATGAAAAAACAATTTTTGCAGGGAACATAAGAGCTAGAGGCGATGCAAAAGGTAAAGGAGGGTTAATAGAGACCTCAGGTAAGCAGCTTAACATATATGGTACAGCTAGTACTAAAGGGGGCTTAAGCCCAGGTGAATGGTTACTTGATCCAAATGATATTACAATAACAAGGGCTACGCTTAATATGAGCGCCGGCCCAAGTTTCACATCTACTGCTGATTCAGCAACCTTGAACCTAGCGTCAATTACTGCTGCCCTTGATTCGGGTATAGATGTTAGAGTAAGTACGGCAATAGTAGGGGCTAATACACAATTAAGTAATATAATTATAGCTTCAGATATTATCACAACATCAGATGGTGCAAGTAGTTTAGGCGGTATTATTAATTTCTCAAGAACAGATGCTGGAACAGAGCTTGTTATAAAAACTCTTAGTGGAAACATTATCTTTGGAGGCAGCGCTGACCCTACAACTGGTTATATAGTAGGAACAACGACTGGTGGGGGACTTAACTGTAAGGGAATTAGATTAGTGAATAGTAAGCTTTCTGCAGAAGGTAGAGATATTACTCTTAATGGTAAAGTCTATGGTGATGGAGGTAACATTAGATACGGGAAAGCAATGTCTACTATTAGCTTGAAAACCGAGGAGTGTGACACTATTACTTTGAATGGGAAAGGTGGCGATAATATATCAAATAACTATGGGGTAAATGCAGCCTATGATAGTATCAGTTCTTTAGATGGGGATATAACTATTACTAGGATTAGAGGTGGTGGAACAGGAAATGATAATTATGGTGTTACGTATTTTCTAAATCCTATCCAAGCTTCGGGTACAGATTCTATAATACTCACTGGTTCTAGAGAAGCTATAGATACTGCTACCAATACTGGTATCTCTTCGAGCGCTAGTACAGTAAGCGTACAAGATGCAGATCTTAAGATTACAGCTATAGGAGGGAATTCAGCTTTTACTGCAGGATTAAATTATAGTGTAAAGTTTTCCTCAGGTGCCATCTCATTTGGAGGTAGTGAGTTAATTACTATAAATGCTGCTTCTGGTACAGGCGCTACAAATAATAATGGAGTAATTATTAACTCATTAACTATTACAAATAGTGCGGGTAATATTAGTATAACCGGTACGATTAGAGGAAATAATACTACTGCAGATGGGATAAATATTTCTAATACTTCTATAATCTCTTCAACAGGTTTTGCAACAATTACTCTTGATGGTACAGCAGCAACCGGTTATGGGATAATGACTTATATTGGTACAAACAACATAGGAGATGCTACTACCATAGGTAATATCAATTTAACTGCTTGTAATACGAATTTAGCTGACCTTACAATAATTAGTGTAGGAAATATAAGGGGAACGCAAGATATATTACTTAGAGCTACAAATAATATACGGATTGGTAAT
The DNA here is from genome assembly GCA_020697135.1 of Rickettsiaceae bacterium. Taxonomy (GTDB): domain Bacteria; phylum Pseudomonadota; class Alphaproteobacteria; order Rickettsiales; family Rickettsiaceae; genus JAJFBM01. Next base: position 48,970 of record JAJFBM010000002.1, on the reverse strand, counting down.
AATGTTGCTATTACAGCTGCTACAGACAAGTTAAATATTACTTTATGTACAGATAGCGACGCTTCTAGAGCAGGTGCAATAGAAATTCTTGGCGCAGTCGTAGATAGAGAATCAGTCCTAATTAGTCTTGGTGGAAACATTACCCTCGGTGGTGGCTTAGACCCAACTATAGATTATACAATAGGTGCAGTTACAAATATATATGGTGTTAAATTATCCTATGCGCAGCTTTTTACTGGGGATGGGGATATTATCATTAATTGTAAAGGCCTGACAGCGACAGCAGCAAATCAAGGTAGCTATGTTTATAATGCTTCAACGATTTCTACAATTGGTACTGGTACTATTACGCTGAATGCCTCTAGTGCTGCTGAGCGGAATATATATGACGATATTAGGATAGATGGCTCAACAGTTTTAGATATTAACGGTAATGCTATATTTACTGGTGGGGTGGCTATAAGCAGTGTTAACGGAGTCAGGCTTAGAAATGGCGCAGCCTCAACTTCTACTGGTTCTGGTGCGCCCACTATTACTGGTACCACAACAAATGCTGTTAGTATTAAAACAGATACTGGTTCCAATATTATAAGTAATGTTAGTGATATTGGTTATATAAGCTTGATAGCTGATATTTTGGATTTATCTATGCTTACTTTGAATATAACAGGAAATATTTATATAGCTCAAAAGACGAAATCAGCAACAATGGATGTAGCCACTACTGTAGTAAGCCATATAAAATCAGCTTCAATATTCAATGAAATGACAAGTTCAAGCGAATTATATTTAGGTAACTTAAATATAGACGCACTTAAAGTATCATCAGCTTATAACTATATAAGGTCAGAAATATTTGATACGAGTAAGGTAACAATAACCGTAAGTGCTTCGCAGTCAACAGTTGCAGCAAATAAGGGATCTTTTGAATTTATTGATCCACTTGTACATACAACAAATTTAAATATAAGCAGCTCTTCGGTTATATATGATCATATTGAATTCAATAGTAATTTAACAACAAATACAGATACTATTCATTTAAGAAATGTTATAGCAAATAATAATATATTAGCTTACCCAAGTATTGGCTTGCTTAATCTTGGCGGCATCTTGACTAGTAATCTAGACCCGTCCTTTAGTAGAAATATTATTTTGCATGAAAATTTCGCAATAGATAATGGTACAAAGGCTATTATTATATTTGATTTAAAAGGCACAGGTGATTATTTAGACTTAAGCGCTACGTTTAATAGTGTATCAGGCAGACTTGATCTTAAGAAAAACATTAATATTATTAGCCCTACAAAGTTCAATATGAGTAGAGGAAGCTATACAACAAATGAAAAGATTATAAGTAACAATGATTTAGAGTTTTTAGGTACAGGAAAGCTTTATTTAGGCGATGATATAACTCCTACATGTACTAAGCTTACCTTTGATATATCGACCTCTTTAAAGGATGCCATAGAGATTGATACAAGCAGTGGTAATATATTATTCAATAACACCTTAGATAACGACCAAAATATAATATTTAAAACTTTAAATGATTTGACGTTCAAAGAAAATGTTGGTTATCAAAACACCCTCGGTTATTTCACTACTTATAATGCAAAGGTAAAAATACAAAAAGGCTTTAGATCGAGAGGTCTTAAAGTTATACAAGGTAAAGATTTTACAGCGAGTTTTGACCCTGGCGCATCGTTAAATCAATATTTTAATTATAATGGTAGTGGGGATATAGAAGGCAAAATATTTATAGCTAATGATAATAATAGTTCTAATCTAGACTATATGAATATAAATACTTCTGGATACCTTAAAGTTTTCCGTGCTTAAATAAATTATAATATTAGATCTGCAAATTTCTCTAAAATATTTAATAATACTAATAAATCATTATTCATAAGACCTCTTTCGAAACTAGATTTCTGCTGATAATTTTTATGTCGCCTCTAGACTCGAATCCTCATTTACAAGTAAGTACACTGAGGTTCTGTGTGCCTCATCTCCTTCAAATTCTCTACCATAAACTAGTTTCGAAAGAGATCTATAGATATAAGTCATTAACCACCTAGGATATATATAGAATTTTTTGCGGAAGAAATTAAGCTATGCATGCTTTAGCATATTCACTAAATAATAATATTGCACAAAAATTAATGTCATATTAGGTAAAGGGGAATAGGTAAAGTAAAATCTCTTATGGATTGCAGAAATATTTAATGCTGATCCATTGTAATCTTATATATTTATAAAAATTTATCTCTAACTAATTTCAGCAAATAAAAGTAATAACTCTAAAAGGAAATCTACTTCAAAAGTAAAAAGTCACTAATTTTACTTAAAAAAATAGTGCCAGTATTACTTTTTTACTCACTAATGATAATTTTACATTTATAATCCTAAATTATAACTTGACCGTCTTTATTCTTGCTACTATCATGCCGATAATAAAATTAATTTCTTGACATCAAGTTTGTTTTTAAAATAACTGTTTTTTGAAAATAACAAAATTAAACTTGTTATCAGCGCCTATGTATCATTTAGAGGAACTATGAAACAATTCCAAGATTTATCAAAAATTATTCACAAAGAAGGCTATATATTTATTGTGATATTTGCTGCCACTACTTTTATCCTTGCATCCGTAAGCAGTACTTTAGGATGGATTGGGTTTATTGCGACTGGTTGGTGTGCTTATTTTTTTAGAAATCCAGAAAGATATACCCCAATGAATGATGATTTAGTCATCAGTCCTGCCGATGGTATAGTACAGCGTATTATGACGACTAAACCTCCAGCAGAACTTGGTCTTCCTAATGAGGATATGCTAAGAATTAGTATTTTTTTAAATGTATTTAACGTTCACGTTAATAGAGTGCCTGCAACCGGTAAGATCTTACAGTTACATTATAACCCAGGTAAGTTTTTCAATGCTTCACTTGACAAAGCAAGCCTATATAATGAAAGACAGTCTGTTTTAATGGAAACACATAATAAGAAAAAAATTGCTTTTATTCAAATTGCTGGTCTTATTGCAAAAAGAATTGTTTGCGACTTAGAAGAAGGTATGGAAGTTAAAGCTGGTGAAAGATTTGGTATTATTAGATTCGGTAGTCGTATGGACGTTTACTTGCCTCTTGGAACAGTAGCTTTAGTAGGTGAAGGTCAAACAACGATTGGTGCAGAAACGATTTTAGCTGACTTAAGCGGTAAAGCAAGTAAGCCAGTAAAGTTTGAAATAAGATAAAATATAGATAGACGCTAAGTAATTATCAGTTTAAATTGCTTATCGTTTATCAAATATTTATAGTCTTTTTATGCCTAAATTAATAAGTAGATATAAGTGAAGCTGAGAAAATTAAGAGACCCATTGCCCCTCAAATATTTATTACCTAATTTAATTACCATAGTTGGGCTCGCGGTCGGCATGAGCTCAATAAGATTTGCTTTAGAAGGTAAATGGGAAATAGCTGTTGAATGTATAATTATTGCAGCAATGATTGATGGGATAGATGGAAGAATTGCACGCTTACTTAATGCAACTAGTACCTTTGGCGCCGAGCTTGACTCATTATGCGATTTCGCGAATTTCGGAATAGCTCCATCATTTCTTATATATCTGTGGTCTCTGCATCAATTCGAATATAAATTATTATCATGGTGTGCAGTATTGATATTTATAGTGTGTATGTCTATTAGGCTTGCTAGATTTAATACAAGTATTCATGATCCAGATTTTAAAAATTCTAAATTTGCAAAATACTTTTTTGTTGGAGTGCCGGCTCCATCAGGGGCTTTACTTGCATTAATTCCTATAATACTTGATTTCGATCTAACAACAGCCTTTAATTTTAATGTTAAATCACATATTCTTGCAACAACCATATACCTTATATTAATAGGCTTCCTACTTGCAAGCCGTCTACCAACCTTATCTTTAAAGCAAGTATCTATAAAGCCAAAGTTCATTTGGATAATCTTATTGTCGCTCGGAGTGCTAATTATTTCAGCGATTATTTATCCTTGGTATGTAATACCTTTCCTAGGTTTAATATATTTGCTAACTATACCTATTACAGCATTTATCGCTAAACGCATAAACTAAATTAATATTTTGAGGCTTTAGTCTCTTATTTAATACAAAAAATTTTTAAAATAATTTTACTTATTTCAAACCATTGCTGCTTGATAAGAAGTTTTATATAGTTTAATATTATTATTAAACAAATTTTATTTGATAGATGAAAAAGAAATTCCTATATTTATTTTTTATATTTATAACAATTGTTAATAATGGTTTCTGTGCTGATGCTTTTATAGTAGAGATTTCTATAAAAGATCATAAATTTGTGCCAAATGAAATTACTATACCTCAAAACACAAAAATCAAATTAATCATACATAATTTAGATGAATCTGTAGAAGAATTTGAAAGTTTTGATTTGAAAAGAGAAAAAATTGTACCGGCTGGAGGGAAAATTAATATAATTCTAGCGCCACTTGAGCCTGGAAAATATCATTTTTTTGGTGATTTCCATCCTGAAACAGCCAATGGTTATTTGATAGTACAATAAGGGAATAAACAAAGGTTTATGCTATGTCCAAGATCATTATCATTCTTTTTAGAGAATCTTTAGAAATAGCATTACTTCTCGGAACAGTTTTTGCTGCAACTAAGAACCTACCTAATTCGAGAAAGCAAATTATAATTGGGATCTTACTAGGCGTAATAGGATCAAGTATCCTTGCCTTTTTTACAGGGAATATCTCAAATGCGTTTGAAGGTTTTGGACAAGAAGTTTCTAATATAATTATTCTTTGCTTGTCTATTATAATGATAGGATGGACTGTTATTTGGATGAAAGGAAGGGCTAAACATTTAAAAAAAGATTTAAATGAATTGAGTGATCTTTTAAAACAAGGTAAAATATTTGCACTAACGCTCCCCCTAATGGTTGCTACATTTATATTTAGAGAAGGTACCGAAATTGTATTATTTGTTTATGGTGTACTTACAGTAGAAAATCTTTCGATAGTTCGATTACTTACTTCGGTTGTTTTAGGTGTTGGAGCAGGGTTGGTCGTTGGCACAGGATTATATCTTGGTTTAACACAGTATTCAGGGAGAAAGTTATTTAAAATTACATCTTGGTTATTTATATTAATTGCAGCAAGCCTTTCTGCCGAACTTGCTAATTTGCTAAACTCGATAGGTATTCTTAACTATTTCTCTAGTATGTTGTGGGATACTTCATGGATTATAAAAGATTCAAGTGTAATTGGAGGAATATTAAATACAATATTTGGTTACCAAGCTCGTCCGACCGTACTTCAATTGTTGTTTTACTTGTTTACTGTTACAATAATATTGTCTCTGGATAAAGTTTATAATAGTAAGGCTTAAATAATCTCTATGGAATAAATTATATAATAATTTTTTAATTACTCTTTATGCGCAAAATACGAACCGTACTAACTAAATTTTTTATAGAAAATGGAGCTATAATTACTTTTTTCCTAAGTTATAAATTAGGTGGAAATGATATTAAATTTGCGACTGGAGTAATGATAATTACAGCAATTACTGCGACCATTGCAGGTTTCTTCTTAGGCCAGAAACCATCTGTGGTAAGTTATTTGTCTACTATTTTACTAACAGTTATGGGTAGTCTAAGTATATTATCAGGTGATGTACGATTTATAAAGATGAAGCCTACTATGATAAACTCTCTTTTTGCAGTTACATTACTCGGCGGATGCTATTACGGAAAAGGATTAGCAAAGCATCTTTTTAATGGAGCGATAGAAATGTCTGAAAAAAATTGGATAAAATTTTCTTTTAGATTTGGAATTTACTTTGCAACACTTGCCTGTATAAATGAAATAATTTGGCGAAATTTTTCTGAAGAAATCTGGGTTAATTTTAAATTATTTGGGATGTTACCATTAAGTATATTATTTATGGTTACACAAGTTCCATTTCTACTAAGAAACAATATAATACCAGCAGAATAATCACTTGTTCAAAATTAAGCCTTACGACTACGTTCAAGTTTCGCAAGTTCTACACTGGCTCTAAGATAGATTTCATCATAAAGTTTTTGGGCTTCAGGAGCTGTAAAACTATATTTTTTATGCTCTATAATGTCTTTTAAATTCCTTATATTATATTCATTTAAATCACCATTAATAAGCCCGAGAAGGATTTGTTTTAAATAATTGAGCAACGTTTCTCCTTCTTCAATAATTTTTTTATGCTCTGATGATTCATATTCGGGATTACTTACTTCTTGCAAAGCAAGGAATGGGTTAAGAGAAGGGATTTTATGAGCAGTTGTAACCGAAGTTATTTCTTCATCTTCCTCGTTATCATCGTCGGGTAAGGAGAAACCTCCAATGGAACTTTGTTTTTTTTGTTTTAATTTACGTATAGAGGAAGAACTATCCAGAGGATCTACTTTCATTTGCAACCAATATAATACTTTTTGTTAAGTAATTTTATACTATATATTAATTTAATCAATAGAGTTTTTTCTGTACTTATTTAAAATAGGAGAAAAATAGTCTAGTGCACAATAATGCAATTTAGATTATATAAATGTAAGGCTAATTTAAATACAAGGAAAAGTAGATTTTCAGAGTCTAAGATCATTTTATAAGTATTTAAAAATCAACATAAACTCTAAATCAAGGCGGAAGGGAGGCTTTGACTGCTTCCCTTCCTGAAATTTAGTCAGAAGATAGCTTCTTAATGAGAATAGTAGATAATGCAAATAATCCAACTATTAACATGTTAAAATTTGCTATTTGTAAAAACCCATCTTGATAAATAGCAAGAGACTGTAAGCTATCAACGCTGCCACCAATAGTTGGTACAGACATAAATTTGGCTATTATATTCCCTGCAAGGTTCGAATATGCAAGGGAGAGCATCAAAATACCCATTATAAAACCACGTAAATGTTTAGGTGCAAGTAAAGTCGTTTGCGCATGAACGAAAGGTGCTACGCATACTTCTCCAAAGCCCATGCAAGAAATACCTAAAACAAGATATAAATAATTAGTAGAGCCAGCAACATTTGCATTAAGGCAACCAAGCCATAATATGTAAAAGCAAATAGCCATACAAAGTAGTCCGAAGCCAAATGTGACTATTGCATATTTCTTACTCGGTTTTATATACCCTCCAAGAATACTGCCAAATATTATTATTGAGAAAGGGTTAATTGCTTGTGAAATTGCAGCTGGAATTGTAAATCCAAAAATGTCTTTATTTACATTTCTTTCAGCAAAAAGGTTTATTAGAGAACCCAGCTGCATTTCTAGAGCAAAAAATATCATTAAAAACACGATAAAAATAGATAAAGCTAATAAATTATTACGCTGTCTATTTTCAGAACTGACAATAATATAAAGCATTATCGCAAATATGATTAACCCTGCATATTTTACAATATCAGTATAATATTCACTAGATGTAAGCATTATGGATACTGGATAAGCAAGAAATAATCCTATAAAAATTGTACCTAAAATATAACTAAAATTAGAGGTCATCTTGATACCTTCACCAGCTGGAGCATTACCATATTCGGCTACAATATATGAGTATTTTAAAAAAGTTAAAATCCCAAATAACATGCCTAATCCTGCAAGCCCAAAACCATATTCCCAGCCGTAATATTTTGCAACGAAACTACAACTTATTGAAGCAATGAAGCTACCAAGGTTTATCGCTACATAAAATAAAGTAAAACCATGTTCTCTTGCAGGGTCGTTTGCACTATAACATGAGCCAAGTAGGTTTGTCACATTACCCTTGAACATCCCTGTTCCTACCGCCATTAACGCAAGACCCATATATACTAAGCTTTGATCGTTTATTGAAAAGGCTAATGCAAAACTACCTAGGGTCATGATAACTCCGCCAGATAAAACCATATTTTTAAAGCCTAGAAGTTTGTCCGCTATAATACCGGCAATACTGGGGCCTGCGTAGCCGATTGCTGCAAATAAGGAATAAATACTATAAGCTTTTTTATCTTCGAAGCCTAATTGAGAGGTTAGATATAATACTAATAAAGCTCTCATACCATAATAGCTAAACCTTTCCCACATCTCTACAAAGAAAAGTAATTTTAAAAAGTTAGGAAATTTAGAAGTATTAACTAAAGTTGCCATAATAAGAACCATTTTTTAAAAAACAATTTACTAGTATTATATAAATTTTAATGCCAGTCAAGAGTAACTAAGATATTTATTTATAGTAAATATATTAGGATAAGGGGGGTTATAGGTAAAAAAGAATAAATTATTTTTATTATTCTATACCATTAATGCTCTCTAAGAATAATCTTGCTCTATGAGATTTAGGATTATCAAAAAAAAGATTAGTATCCATATAATCTAGAACGTGTCCTTGTTCCATAAAAATGATTTTATTAGAAACTTTTTTTGCAAAACCAATATGATGCGTCACTATTAGCATAGTAATATTTTGTGCTCTTAAAGCTTCTATTATACTGATTAAATCTTTAATGATTTCAAGGTCTAGAGCAGATGTGGGTTCATCGAATAAAATTACTTCCGGATCCATCATCAAAGCTCTTGCAATTGCTATACGCTGTTTTTGTCCGCCTGATAGGCTTGATGGTTTATAATTAGCTTTATCTTCAAGATTCATAGTTTTTAAGAGTTCAAGAGCTTTTTGATTTGCATCTTCAGTTTTTAAGCCATTTAAATTTATAGGCCCATAAGTAAGATTCTCTAATACCGAAAAATGAGGGAAAAGATTAAAATTTTGAAAAACCATTCCAATTTTTTGACAAATTAGGCGAATATTTTTCTTATTAGCTTTTTTATCAGAGATATATACTTCACCACTTGTAGGGTTATCAAGCCTATTAATACATCTAAGAAGTGTAGATTTACCGCTGCCAGATGGGCCTATAATAGCAACAATATCATTCTTTTTTATTTCAAGAGTAACTTCTTTTAAAGCTTGATTAGAGCCAAATTTCTTTGAGAGCTTTACTAATTTAATCATAATTTAATCTTCCTCTCTACTATTTTGGCTACAAATGACAAAGCAAATATTAGAATATAATAATAGAAACCAGCAATTAATAGTGGAGAAAAATAATCATATGTATGAGCGCTTCTCAGTTGAGCTTGACGCATTATATCCATCTCTCCAAGCACCGAAATAAGAGCCGACTCTTTAAGCATATTAATAAATTCATTGATTAGAGATGGGAAAACATTTCTAATAGCTTGCGGAAGTATTATATCTTTCATTATAAGATAATAAGGTATTCCCAATGCTTTTGCAGCTTCAAATTGCCCTTTATCTACACCTTGAATACCAGCTCTTATGATTTCTGACACATATGCGCCTGAATTAAGAGAAAATGCCATGACTCCTGCCTGTAAAAGAGAAAGCTTTATATTAAATAAAGGTGGAATAGCGTAAGCGATGACTGAGAGCTGAATTAAAAGTGGGGTGCCACGAAATATCGAAGTATAAAACTCTGCAACAAATTTACCAAATCTATTATTACTTACTTTTAAAAAAGCTAAAAAAGCTCCAATGAAAAAGCCAAAAAATACAGATAATACACTATATAATAGTGTCATCGGTATGCCCTTAGCTATAAAAGTTGCTGTTTCAAAGTAGTAATAGTAGTTAGTTGTCATGAGTAATTAGCTAGTTTTTAATATCATCATTAATTATATTTATTAGATTTAAATATTTTATTGATTTTTGTCACTATAAAATACAGTTTTTACTTCCATTATGCAATATATATTGACACAAACGATTAGGTAAAATATTTTAATGTTAAATTATTAACAGTTTAAATTTTAAACAAAGACTTAAGGAGCTTTAATTATGAAATTTTTTAAAATAATATCTCTAGGGCTGATTTGTGCTTTATCAGTTGCTGGATGTAACAAAGGCCCAAGTGATGATACAATTATAGTTGGAACATCGGCTGATAATCCACCTTATGAATATATCGATAATGAAAAAGTAATAGGTTTTGACATAGACCTTGCTAATGCAATTGCTGAAGAAATGGGTAAAAAAATTCTTATTAAAAATATGGAATTTTCTGCGTTGATACCTGCTTTAAATAGTGGTCATGTTGATATGATTATTGCTGGAATCTCAACAAATGAGGTTAGAGCAGAACAAGTAGATTTTTCTGACGCTTATGCAACTTCTTCTGTATCAGTACTTACTCTTAAGGATAAAGGCATCAATAGAGTTGAGGATCTTAGCGGTAAAAAAGTAGGGGTACAGCTTGGTACAACCTGGGAAACTATTGCAAAAGGTTTAGCTGATAGAATAGCTAATATGGAAATTAGCTCTATTAATAATAATCTAGTACTAATTGAAGAATTAAAAAATGGCAATATTGATGCTATAATTCTTGAGGATTTACAAGTTAAAAAGTTTGAGCAGCAAAATCCAAGCTTTGTAGGGTTTGCAATTGAGAATGCAGAATCAAGTTTTGCAATTGCTTTTACCAAAGGATCAGAGTTAAAAGATAAAGTTAATGAAGTAGTTACTACTCTTAAAACTAAAGGTAAAATTCATGAGTTAAAAGAAAAATGGTTGTTAAATGCTGGAGCTGTGGATAATGCTACTCCTTCTGTAGAAGCAATTGAACCAGTAAAAGTAGAAGAAAAAGCTTTAGAGGGGGCACCTGCAAATAATACTTCTGAAGCGCCAAATGAAGCTCCAACTCAGCAACCTGCTGCTGTGGGTAACCCTTCTTAAGAGTTAGGTAGAACAAAAATATATAAGCCTTGTTAGAAAATAAACTAACAAGGCTTTGTTTTTTATGGTAAACATATACCCTTTTCTAGTATAAGATTCTATCTACTCACGCCTACAATTCTAAAACCCGTAAGAGTTATGGTAAAATTATAATGATAAATGATGAGTTAAACAACTGTCGCAAGAAAATCGAACCTAAGCAATTTAAATCTGTATTAGGAGGGTTCGCTACCGGTATCACGGTTGTTACTGTAGAGGATGCTGATGGTGCTTTACATGGTTTTACAGCAAGCTCTTTTACTTCTGTCTCTCTTGAACCTCCTTTAATTTTATTTTGTTTGCATAATGATTCATCTACATTACCGGTTTTAAATGAGCAAAAGAAATGTGCTATTAGCATTTTAAGCGAACAGCAAAGCGCAATCTCTGAAAATTTTGCTTATAAAAGAGGAAATAAATTTAATGATATTGACTATTACTTAAGTAGCACTCTAAAATATCCTATTATTACAAATGCTTTAGGTTGGCTTGAATGTACTATCAATAATACTCACTTAGCAGGGGATCATACCGTATTTATTTGTGAAGTTATCGCCCTTGATCGCAATAAAGAAAAAGAGCCGTTAATTCATTACTCGGGTAAATATAGTAAGCTTAATCATAATAATTAGAGTCTGATATGAAAGAAAAAATAATGATTGGAGTGCATGGTGCAACGGGCAGGATGGGTAAGCAAGTAATTAACTTAGTTCCCAAGGATTCTGAGCTTGAGCTCTGTAGCCAATATGCAAGAAGCGGAAATTATGATAGTCTTGAAAATCTTTGTAAGTTATCAAAAGTCATTGTAGATTTTTCACTTCCAGCTGCTTTACCTACATTATTAGAAATGGCTGTAAAATATAATTCAAAATTAGTAATTGGAACTACTGGTTTAACCAAGGAGCTTCATAATGCAATTAAGGAAGCTTCTAAGTCGATTCCAGTTTTATACTCAGCTAATATGAGCTTCGGCATAAATCTATTGAATAAAATCTTAAATATTGCTTCTTCCCTTATCCCCAAAGAAGAGTTTGATGCTGTAATATTAGATATGCACCATAAATTTAAGAAAGATTCCCCTTCAGGCACAGCCTTAATGCTTGGTAATACAATAAATAAGGTTTGGAATGGTAGTCAAGATTTCGCTGATATAAAAACTAATGATCCTGCTCACTGTGGAAATATTAGCTTTTCCTCGGTTAAGCTAGGCAATATTGTTGGTGAACATTCTGTAACTTTTGCAAATTTTGAAGAGAGAATAATTTTTTCTCATATTGCAGAGAATAGAGCAGTTTTTGCACGAGGGGCTATAAAAGCTGCAAAATGGCTGTATAATAAGCCTAAAGGCTTATATTCCTTACAAGACACAATAGAACTTTAGCAATATACTAATCGCTGAATAAACTTTCTTTTGAGCTTAACCTTTATTTATGAAAGTACGCTATATATAATCCGGTTGCTAGAGTTTACAGCTCAACATTAAGAAAGGTTGCTAATTTTGAAATTTTATTCTTTCTGATCTGGTAACCCAACCACCAGGTTCTTTTAATAAATAATGTGTAAAGATGAAAGCAATTCCATTTACTGTAACGCTTGCAATTATCGCATAAATATTTGTTTTCTCTATAAGCTTAAAATGCTCCCAAATAAGGAATGTACAGAATCCAGCAAGCGCAGCAATAATAAACACTTTTGAAGTGCTTCTAAAACCAAATAACCCGAGGAGCAGAGGAGTAACAACAATAGGTGCCCAGAAATTATCTACATATAATACTAAATCTAATAAGTTATTAAATTTTGATGCTATCAAATATGCAAATATACCGAATACTACGGTCACAAATCTTGATACTGATAAAGCTGCAGTATCAGATAGACCTTTAATTAAAACTTTCAAATAATCATTTGTTAAGCATACGCTTGCAACATTTAAATGCGAGTCAGCAGTTGACATAATAACTGATAATATCCCACAAATAGCTATTCCTTTTAATATTGGAGGCATAGTGTAATCAATTAAATACATTACACTGTGATTAGCTTCTATACCTGGTGATAGTACTACTGCTAAAAGTCCAACCAATACTGCAAACGTGTAAAAAAAGCAACTTAGCCCAGCGGAAATTTTAAACGAGGAAGCAATTTGTGAAGTGCTTCTTGCCATAAGCATTCTCTGAGTTGTTGCAGGTGTTAAAAATGGTATGCAAAAATATATAAATAGATATGTATATCGGGTCATCAAATCTTTATCTGGGAAAATACTTAAATGAGTCTCGGGTAATCTATTTACAAAAGCATCATATCCGCCTATAGATTTCACAGAAACATATAAGATAATAGGTATGGATATTGCGACAGTCAGAGCCTGTAATACATCAGTAAAAGTAACAGATTTCACTCCACCAAAAGCAGAATAAATAACTAAAACCATAGTGCTGATAAGCATGCATTCAGTTTTTGTCGCAGGGGTAAGGTAAGAAAGCATATTACCCATAACAAAAATTTGCACCCCAACATGTCCTATGCTTTTTAAGGTCCCAGCTATACCAGTTATTAACCGAGCATTAGTCCCATACATTTTGCCAATCATTTCACCAACTGAGATCATCCCTAGGAAGGGCTTCATCCTTGGGGCTAATATGTAGGAGATAATGTATAAACATATTGTCATGCCAATTTGAGGATAAAGAGCTATAATCCCAGTCTTGAATGCGTTATTTGCCGGGCCAACCATCGATCCTCCGCCGACCCAAGTCGCGACAATAGTAAGTGATAGCACCAGTGTAGAAAAGTTGCTGTTACCAATAGAATATTCTTTTAAGGTTTTAACATTTTGACCATACCAAAGCCCTATTAGTAATGTACATACTAAATAAGTTAGAATTATAATTAAATCAGCCTTACTACTTATTATACTGGTCATTTTAACCTATAAGTTATTTTTTTATACCATTTATGCAATTTATCAATATTATTATTCTGAGTCAATATCAATTATTATTCGGGTCAATATCAATATAATTACATAGAGAAGGGGGCTAGTACAAATAAAGAATATTGATTTTGTTTTAAAAATCATTATAATATCTCTTTAAAAGTAAAACTAAACTTTAATTATTGACTAAAGCTTGAGAAAGCTTTATATTGACCTCATTTAAAACGATTAAATAAATTTCGAAGTAATTTAAGGACCTTAAGATCATGAAAGTAGCAAGTTCATTAAAATCTCTCAAGAAAAGAGATAAAGATTGCCAAATAGTTAAGAGAAAAGGCAAAATATTTGTTATCAATAAAAAGAATAAGAGATATAAGGCTAAACAAGGCTAACTTTATTTAGCCTCTATCTCTACTTAAAATTTTATTATGCATGAATTAAATCAGAGCCCATGTGAAGTAGAGGGTTGCATTAATCCTGGGCGCTATCAATCAAAAAAATCACCAAAAAATTTAAACGAGAATATCAATCTCTGTCTTGAGCATATAAGGCTACATAACCGTAACTGGAATTATTTTCAGGATATGACTGAAGCAGAGATTGTAAATTTTCAAGCTAAACAAGTATATTTTGATCAACCAACCTGGAGATTTGGTGCACAAGATCCGAGAAAGGATTTCCACATTAATCAAAAGGTGAAAGAATATCTTGGAATAAAGACAGCTAGGCCTTATAAAAATAATTTCCAGAACAAACTTACAGCTCAAGAAAAAGAAGCCTTAAAACATTTAGGCTTAGCTTATCCTGTTCAAAAGAAGGATATTAAAAAGGCTTATAGAGATTTGGTAAAACTCCATCATCCTGATAAAAATCCAAGTGACGTAACAAAATTTATGGTAATTAAAAGTGCTTATGATGCTTTAATGGCAAGTTCCAACATTGCTGAATAATACCATTTCCTCTGTAAAATGATACATATCGACTTAGCGGATCTTGGCTTTACGCACGTATTAATATACGCTTACGCAGCCTCGTCCTAAACTCAATATGTCTTATTTTAAGTGTGAAATGGTATAAGTTCTAGTTTTTCCGTACGTAAAACTAATACCTCAAGTAAAAACCTTGCAAAACTCATTATATTCTGGCATGTTTACAAGGTTCTGTTGTGAAAGTTTAAATCCAACTTTTAAAATAAATCATTATGAGTAAAATTAACTGCCAAGAGACTTTCGGCTTCAATCCAAGATTTGAAGTTTATAGTTTGACTGAGAGTTCTAATCTTATACCCGCTAAAGATAAGCATTATAAATTTAATAAAACTACGACTCAAGCAATTCTTGCTGGTTTTGCTTATAATAAAAAAGTGATGATAACTGGTTTGCATGGTACTGGTAAATCTACTCATATTGAACAAGTTGCAGCAAGATTAAATTGGCCAACCCTTAGGATAAATTTAGACGGGTTTATCACTAGAATAGAGTTAATAGGTAGAGATTCTATCGTACTTAGAGAAGGGGTACAAGTTACAGAATTTTTTGAAGGTATATTACCTTGGGCAGCTAGAAATGGAATAGCTCTTATACTTGATGAATATGATGCTGCAAGGCCAGAAGTTTTATTTGTCTTACAGCAATTATTAGAAGCAAATGGACGCCTTAGTTTAATAGAAAATAATATAAATATTACTCCTCATGAGAATTTCCGCTTATTTGCTACCAGTAATACTACTGGCTCAGGGGATAATTTAGGCATTTATCAAGGAACACAATATTTAAATCAAGGCCAACTCGACCGGTGGAATATAATGGCAAGGCTTGATTATATTTTGCCAGAAGATGAAATTAAAATAGTAAAAGCTAAAGTTGCAGCTATAAGAGAAGAGACTGTTATACAAATGGTAGAATTTGCAACACTTACTAGAGACGGTTTTAAATTGGGAGCAGTAACCCAGCTTATGTCACCAAGAACAGTAATAAACTGGGCAGAGAATTACATGATATTCAATTCCTTAAAGGATTCTCTGAATTTCTCTTTCATAAATAGATGTAGCGAAGAAGATAAAGAAGTTTATAGCGAATATTTCCAAAGAGTGTTTGATAGCGAATTATAATCTAAATAAAAATATGGTTCAGCCAGAATCCTTAATTAAAACTGCTAAAACATTAGCATTAAATAACAACCTTGATATTAATATTCAGGCTGAAAAAAAGGATATAGCAATAATTAGAGGAATTGCTGATTATCAAGCTTTCTGGGATAAATACCATTCAAAGGAAATACAAATCAAGCTATATTTGCAATATCCTATTACTCATAGTAATGATGCAAGAAATATTTTGGATAAATGTGAATGGGCAAGGATCCAATCTATAGGATGTTTGAAATATTTAGGAGTGCGAACTAATCTTAACAAAGCACTTGATACATACTGTTTAAACCAAGGGTATAGCTTTGTTAAAGACCCTTTCAGTATAAATATAGATGATCTAATTAGTATCTATCTCAGAAGTTTAATGTCCTCTGTAGATTTACCCTTATATTTAACTGAATTGTATAAAAATTTGCCTTTGGAGTTTAAGAAAACAATAAGTAACTATCTTGATAATTTGAGGAATAGTCTTTTTAATCAGGAAGAATACGGATTATTATGTGTCAAACTAATTCAAGATTTAAAAGTTGCAATTGAGCCAAATAATTTCAAGAATGAAGTAAACACTACTCAAGAGACAGCCGATGAAGGTGATAGGCTCTCAGATACTAAGAATGAAATAATTGAAGTTGATTCTACAAGTAAGGAAATAAAAGAAATTAGCTCAGAACCTGGTATAATGGGATTAAGTGCTAAAGCGCAAAAATATAAAATAATAAATTTACAGCCAATAGATGATAAATTGCCTTATAAGATATTTACCACAGAGTTTGATGAAGTAATACAAGCTCGTAAGCTTGTAACTATACAAGAAAGCGAAAATTTAAAACAAATCTTTGTAAGAAAAACCAAGCCTTTCTTAAATGAAGCTATAACTCATTCAAAAGCATTTGCAAGACTCTTGCAAGGCAAACGGAGGGTGAGTTGGCGTTATGAACAGGAAAGCGGTATAGTTGACTCTAGGCATTTTGCAAGGTTTATTACAGGAAATAGTAGAGGATTATTTAAAGAATATGAACTTGCTACAGCAAATGATACTGCAATATCTTTACTAGTAGATAATTCTGGTTCTATGCGAGGGAAGCATATTGTAATTGCGGCTCTCTGTGCCAAGCTTTTAATGAATTTACTTGAAAAATTCCAAATAAAATGTGAAGTCTTAGGATTTACTACAACAGATTGGCGTGGCGGGCAATCCTATAAAAAATGGCATGCTGCAGGAGGGCCTGCTAATCCAGGAAGATTAAATGATTTAAGGCATATTATATTTAAAAGTTTTAATGAGAGCTTGATAAAGGCGCAAACAAGCCTTAATATTATGCTCAAAGAAAGCTTGCTTAAAGAGAATATAGACGGTGAAGCATTAGAGTGGGCATATAGAAGGATTATCAGACAACCTAAACATAGAAAAATCTTAATAATAATCTCAGATGGAGCGCCAGTAGATGATATGACTTTAAAGCATAATCGTAGGGATCTTTTAGAAGAGCATTTGAAAGATGTAGTAAAATCAATTGAGAAAGGGAAGCAAACCGAGCTTGTTGCAATAGGTATAGGCCACGATGTAAGCAAGTTTTATGAGAATGCTATTAGAATAAGTGATTCAGATAACTTAAGTCATGAGCTTTTTAACAATCTGATAGAATCATTTTCAAAAAAGAAATTCAAAACACAGTTAAATAATAAATATAGTAAATTATGAAATTTTTAGATGAAGCAAAAATATATGTAAAGAGCGGAAATGGTGGTGCTGGATGTGTCAGCTTTAGACGAGAAAAATATGTAGCGATGGGCGGTCCTAATGGTGGAAATGGTGGCGCTGGTGGAAGTATTATTTTTGAAGCTAATGATCATTTGAATACACTTGTGAACTTCAGATATAAGCAACATTTCAAAGCTAAAGCTGGTGAACATGGAATGGGGCAAAATAGAAATGGTAAATCTGCTGAGGATTTAGTATTGGAGGTTCCAGTTGGTACTCAAATATTTTCTGAAGATCATGAGCATATGATTTATGATTTTACCAAACATGGTGAAAGATTTGAACTACTTAAAGGTGGTAAAGGTGGTTTAGGTAATAGTAATTTTAAATCCTCTATAAATCAAGCACCAAGAAGAACAATCCCTGCTGAGCCTGGGGCTGAGATGAATATCTGGTTAAAGCTCAAGCTTATATCTGATGCTGGGCTTGTAGGGCTACCAAATGCTGGCAAATCTACCTTCCTTGCTAGAGTAAGTGCTGCTAAACCTAAAATTGCTGATTATCCATTCACAACCTTGACTCCTAACCTTGGAGTAGTTAGTGTTGATGAGGAAGAGTTCGTAATGGCTGATATTCCGGGACTTATTGAAGGCGCGCATCTTGGCCATGGTTTAGGTGATAAGTTCTTAAAACATGTTGAGCGCTGCGGGGTGTTGCTACATCTAATTGATGGTACTGAAGAAGATATAGTAAAAAGCTATAAAACTATTAGAAGAGAGCTTGAAGAATATTCACCTCTCTTAAAGGAAAAACAAGAATTAGTTTGCATTAATAAGTGTGACGCTTTACAAGACGAAGAGCTTAAGGAGAAACAAAAAGCGCTTAAGAAAGTATATAAAGGCCCAATCTATTTAATTTCAGGCGTAACAGGTCAAGGTATTACAGAAGTTCTCAGAGCAGTATCAAAGCAAATTAAAATATTTAAAGGGTTTGTAGAAGAGGAGTAACTTTTACTCCTTTCACCCATTTTTCAAACATTCTAGTGACAGACCGACTATTCGTTGGAAGTATATCTTCCTCTCCAAACCATTTTAAATCTTTAGATTCAGCATTTTGAATGATAGTCTCTTGGCTTGTAGGGTTTATTTGTAATAAAAATCTAATATCAAAGTGATAATGCTCTTGTTCTTTAGGGGTCGCTGGGGTATGGTGAATATCAATATCAAAGATCTCATCGCTAAGCGCTATTATCTCATTTATCCCTGATTCTTCTTGAGCTTCTTTAATCGCGACTTGTAATATATTTGAGTCTCCATCGCAATGCCCACCAAGTTGCATCCATTTATCAAACTTTGCATGATGCATAAGTAATGCTTTATCACCAGTTTGATTTAATAGCCAACTTGAGGCAGTAAAATGTCCTTTCGGGCATGACCTTTCAAAACAATTTGAATTTTCTTCTAAGAAGCTTAGCATTTTTTGCTTAGCACCTATTTCATCATTATCACTAGGATTATAATCTTGTAACAGTTTTTTAAGATTATTACGATGCATAAAGTTATATTTATAATGGATTATTTCTTGTTACAACCCCTATTTTTAGGGTGCTTTGTCATAACAAGAACTGGCTTTAGACAGTTAGTGGTTATTCAGTTTAAACAGTACATAGTCATCCCGAACTTGTTTCGGGGTCTCTCTTTTTTAGATGCTGAAATAAATTCAGCATGACGGTTAGGGATTTATTTGACTGGATTCCCGCCTGCGCGGGAATAACAAATTAGACATCCCCCCGTTTTTTTACTTTTCTTTGAAAGCTTTGAACATATTATCTGTTATAGGATCAAGTAAATATTGTAGTAATGTTCTTGTTCCTCTAACAATTTGAATCTCTGCTTTCATACCAGGTAAGAGTTTAAGACCTCGTTGCTTTGCAACTTTATTAAATTCTTCCATATCAATTTCGATACGTGCAACATAGAAGCTATCGTCACCCATTGGATTCTGCATTGCAGCTTGAGTTTGCTTGTCTTGTACAGTATCTGGAGAAAGTGACACAACAGTACCATTAAATACAGGTGTTGTTCTAGACTTAAACGCACTAAATCTTAATTTAGCTTTAAGGCCAACACGTAGCGATTCAATCTCTTTTTGAGGGATTTTCGCTTCAATAATTAAGTTTCCTTTATAAGGAGTAATTTCAGCAATCGGATGGCCTGGGCTAATAACCCCACCTATTGTATGATGTTGAAGATCATTAACAACCCCTTCAACAGGAGATTTAATCATTGCTCTACCTAAAGCATCTTTTGCTTGATTATATTTTTCCCTCATCTCAGTAAGTTGAGTTTGAGTTTCCTTCAATTGCTGCATAATATTAGCAAGATTTTCACTTTTTTTGCTATATAGCTCAATTTCAAGCCTACTAATTTCTTGTTCGGTTTTAGATATTTCAATATCAGTATTGGCTACTTCACTTTGTGCTGCAACTAAATTTCTTTCAATATCAAGCATTTGAGCTTTCTGAGCAAAACCTTGCCTATTTAATTCTTTAATAGCTTTATATCTATCTTGAATAATTTCTAAAGTTCTATCTGATGCAAGTTTTCTAGCTTGTAGCGCTTCAACTTGTTTTTTTGTTTGATCTATTTTTTTCAAATAGCTATCAACCATACCATTAAATGTCTCTTGTTTAGACTTGAATAATTCAAGCTGAGTACGTACTATTTTAGCAACTTCTGGCTTATGTGATTCACGAACAAGGAATAAATCAAACTCGATATTAGGTGAATTATCACGTTCAGCAGAAAGACGATTCTCTTGCGCTAAAGCTGCTCTATAATATTCAAGTATTGATAAATAATTTGCATTTAGTTGGGTTTCATCAAGCTCTATTAAAGGCTGATTTTCTGTAACATAATCACCTTGTTTAACAAATATTCTTTTAATTATTCCGCCTGAAGGGTGTTGTATAAGTTGCTTATGGCTACTTGGCATCACTGTACCAAGAGCCGTTGCTGCGCTATCAAGCGGAGCAAGAGCACTCCATAGGCCACCAATGAATACAAATAAGAAGATTACCCAAGCACCGAATAATATAGGATATCTAGCTGTTCGCATTACATCATTACGATCTGGGTCATCCTTTTTAACAACAAAGTTTATAAAGCTATCTATAAAGCGAACTGATTTTTCACTCTTTTGTAAAGCCCATGTTGCAAATCTTACAACAATATTACCTTTCTTCTGTGGAGCAAGTGTCCCTCCCCCCCCTTTTTGCTGCATTAATTGTTGCATAAGCAACTTTTGAATATCAGCTTGCGATAGTTGTTCTTGTAAGTTTTCGTTTGGTTCGTTTTTCTTTTTCATAATATATTACTTCTTTTTCATCTCATCATCAGTATTTACGTGGATATTTCCACTTGCTGTAACATTTGCAAGACGAGCAAGTACTTCAGCTTTTGGTCCAAATGCCAGTACTGAGCCTTCTTGTAAAATTAAAATTTTATCTACTACTGAGAGAATTGATGGTCTATGGGAAATTACTATAACTGCCATCCCTTTTTCACGAGCATTAACCAGGGCAAGAGCAAGAGCATTTTCACCAGCCTCGTCAAGGTTTGCGTTTGGCTCATCTAATATTAAAAGTTTAGGATCACCATAAAACGCACGTGCAAGTGCTACTCTCTGTCTTTGGCCCCCTGATAAATTAGAGCCTGCAACCCCAATATCTTGATCATAGCCATCCGGGAAACGCAGAATCATTTCATGTGCACCTGCCATTTTTGCAGCTATTACAACTTTTTCTGGGTCTGGATTATCAGACATACGAGCAATATTTTGCTTAATAGAACCGCTAAACAGTTCAATACCTTGTGGTACGTAACCTATATGACGACCAAAATCATCTCTATTCCATCTATATATTTCACCGCCATCAAGCCTTACGGTACCTGATACACATTTCCAAACTCCTACTAATATTTTAGCTAGAGTAGATTTACCAGATGCGCTAGGGCCAATTACAGCTAGAATTTCACCAGGCTCAACACTGAATGATACGCCTTTTAAAATGTACTTTGGCTGCGCGCCTGGTTTTAAAGGCTCTGCAGTTGGTGCTGCATAATAAATATTATCAGCAGCTAAATGGCCTTTAATTTCAGGTAGTGGCATAGCATCATCTCTAAGAGAAGTATGTTTGAAAGAATCAGTAAGTCTTTTGTATGATTTTAAAGCTGAACTTACACTTTTCCAGACTTCAATAGCATTATCAAATGGTGCAAGAGCACGACCAACTAGAATAGAACTCATGATCATTCCACCAGTTGTCATATCTCTACCACCTGTAGTTACTACAACATATGCACCAATTCCGGTTACGGCCATTTGCATTATATTTCTAATGAAACGTGAGGTATTCGAAAGTATACCATTTCTATAGCTTGCAACAGACTGCTTATCTAAAGCTGCTTTATTAAATTTAAACCAGTTATTAGATACGTTGTTCATCATTCCCATTGCTTCTACAACTTCAGCATTACGAGTTGCAATTTCTGCTTGGTTTAAGCTTTTTATTGAAAATTCATTTGCTTCGCCTAAAATTTTATTTGTTGCTGCAGCATTGACGAAAGCAAAGGAGACAATAATAATTCCACCAATTACAGTTAAATAACCTATATATGGGTGAATCATAAAAATAACAGCAATATAAGCAAGACTCCAAGGCGCATCAAAAAGAGTATTTATTCCAACACTTGTGAGGAACCCTTTTACTACTTGGAAATCTCTGAGAGCTTGCCCTGCACCTAAAGAAGGCCTGAGAGCAGCTGCTGCTACTGAATGAGCGAATAACACAGGTGAAAGCTTATTATCTAACCATTCACCAATTTTAATTAAGGTGAAGGATCTAGCTATTTGTACTAATGTATATACGAAATATACAAAGCCGATAATCAATGATAGCATTAAAAGAGTTGATTTATTACCGCTGCCAATTACTCTATCAAGTACTTGAAGAGAATATAATGGGGTAATAAGCATCAAAATATTTACGACAAAAGCAAATACGAAGGTCGCTGTAAAGCCTTGTTTACAATGCCTTAAACCTTCTTCAAGTGGGTTATATGTTTTTTGCGTAGAATCTAATAGTGGAATTTGTTTCATATAATATTTTTATTTTATTAAGTAAATTATAACACGAAATTAATTAATTATCAATTAATATCTTTAATTATTTTTAAATCATATAACTAGTTAACTTAATTTAATGGTTTTAAGTTGTAAAAATATAATCATTAAATATCTATTTTACAAGAGTTTTAAAGTGATTTATTTTACAGCACCTAGCTAATCTTAAGTAAGGCCTGTTCAATAGTATTTATTTTATCTCTTATTTCTGCAGCTTTTTCGAATTCCAAATTACTTGCAGCCTCAAGCATTTCCTTTTTAAGCTTAGATATTAAAGCGTCGGCTTTTTTACTATCATTTATAATATCTTTATTTGACGTCTTGTCCTTTAAATCGTTGTTTACCTTCTCAAGTTCAATAATTTCAATAATTTTACGATCAATTGTTTTAGGAACAATACCATGCGCTTTATTATATTCTTCTTGAACAAGCCTGCGATTCTCAGTTATAGATATTGCTTTATCAATAGATTTTGTTATAGTATCAGCATATAAAATGACTCGTCCTTCAGAGTTTCTTGCAGCTCTACCTATTGTTTGGATAAGAGCTGTTTGTGAACGCAAGAAACCTTCCTTATCTGCATCTAATATTGCAACAAGTCCACATTCCGGGATATCTAGCCCTTCACGTAACAGGTTAATGCCAACAATTATATCTATTTCACCTTTTCGGAGACTTTGTATTACTTCAATACGCTCAAGCGTATGAATCTCTGAATGAAGATACATTACCTTTAATCCATTTTCTTTCAAGTATTCTGTGAGATCTTCAGACATTTTTTTTGTTAAGGTGGTAACGAGAACTCTAAGCCCTTTAGCAATGGTCGCTCTAATTTCACCGAGTAAGTCGTCTACTTGATTGGTTGCAGGCTTAATTACGCAGATTGGATCGAGTAATCCTGTTGGACGGATAATTTGTTCAACAAATACTCCTTGTGTCTTTTCAAGCTCATAAGGACCTGGGGTTGCTGATACAAATATTGTTTGCGGACGCATTGCTTCCCATTCGCTGAATTTAAGCGGCCTATTATCTAAAGCTGAAGGTAGCCTAAACCCATATTCAACTAATGTTTGCTTACGAGCTCTATCACCATTATACATTCCACCAATTTGTGGCACTGTAACATGGCTTTCATCGACAAAAAGTAGCGCATCCTCGGGTAAATATTCAAATAAAGTAGGTGGTGGCTCGCCAGGTCCTTTGCCAGATAAATATCGTGAATAATTTTCAATTCCTTTGCAGACACCTGTTTCCATAAGCATTTCAAGATCAAATTGAGTCCTTTGTTCGATCCTTTGTGATTCAAGTAATTTATTTTCAGCTTGGAAATAATTTATTCTTTCACGTAGTTCGACTTGAATATGCTCTATGGCAGCTTGAATGGTTGGTCTGGGGGTAACATAGTGTGAGTTTGCATAAATTACTGCGCTTTCAAGTTTAGTATATTTTTCCCCTGTTAATGGATCAAATTCATAGATTTGCTCTAATTCATCACCAAAAAATGATAATCGCCAGGCTCTTTCAGCATAATGCGAAGGGAAAACATCAATATTTTCACCCTTGACTCTAAAGCTTCCACGCTCAAAATTTATATCATTTCGAGAATATTGTAGCTCTATAAGCTTACTCAATAAATCGGATCTTCTATATGTTCCACCTTTTTCTACTGTTAAAGTCATAGAGGAATAAAGCTCAGGCGAGCCAAGACCATAAATACAAGAGACAGATGACACTACAATAACATCTCTACGTTCTAAAAGTGAACGGGTTGCAGAGTGGCGCAGTAGGTCAATCTGCTCGTTAATAGATGCATCTTTTTCAATAAATGTATCACTTCTAGGCACATAAGCTTCTGGCTGATAATAATCATAGTACGAGACAAAATACTCAACTGCATTCTCAGGAAAAAATTGTTTCATTTCATAATAAAGCTGAGCTGCAAGAGTTTTATTGTGCGCCATTACCAGGGCAGGGCGACCAGTACGCTCAATGATACTTGCCATTGTAAAGGTTTTCCCAGAGCCTGTAATTCCAAGTAACACTTGATCGCGCTCACGAGCATCAAGCCCTGCAACAAGCGCTGCTATCGCCTTAGGCTGGTCGCCAGCTGGTTTGTACTCAGAAACAATTTTGAATTTATTTTTTGCTTTACTAGCCATTAGTAACTACTATAATACTTTGAGAATAAAAAATATTATGACATATATAAATTGGAAAACAAAATGAAAAAAGTAACAATTTACTCAACTACCGTTTGTCCTTACTGCGTAAAGGCGAAAATTTTGCTTGATAAGAAAAAAGCAAATTATACAGAAATTAATGTCGAAGGTGATGACGAACTACGTGAAAAGATGATTCAGAAAGCAGGTGGGAGAAGAACAGTGCCACAAATCTTTATTGGGGATTATCATGTTGGTGGCTGTGATGACCTTTATGCACTTGATGCAAAAGGCGAGCTAGATAATCTGCTTGCTTAAAGTAGACTTTATGCAGGAAGTCTAAAAGTTTATATCATTTTTAAGAGAATTAGAGAAATAAAAGGTAAATAGTTATGTTAAATATAGTAACTTCAAAAACAAATGATAGAGCATTAAGCCTAATTAGAGTATTACATGGGTTTATAATATTATTCATTACATCACAAGTCAGTATTCCTTTGCAGCCAGTGCCTATAACTTTACAAACTATAGGTGTGATGTTAATTGGATTAACCTTCAATAGAAAAGAAGGGATTGCAGCTGTGCTAATGTATCTATCTATTGGTGCTATGGGTTTTCCAGTTTTCGCTGAATATTCTGGTGGGCTGACAAAATTATTTGGCACAACTTTTGGCTACTTCGTAGGCTTTATTGCAGCAATTGCGACAATGACAAGCTTTAAAGAATATTATTCGAATAAAAATCTTATAATGATATTTTTAAATAGCTTACTAGGTACAGTAATCGTATTTATATGCGGTATTAGCTGGTTATCATATTTAATAGGTATAAAGCAAGCCATAGCTTTTGGTTTCCTACCCTTCATACTTCCTGGCTTAATTAAAGCTTTAATTACAGCTTTATCAGTACGCTATATAAAATTTGGAAAAATTATAAAGTAAGTTTTGTGAGAGATAACCCTATTAAATTTAGACCACATCATTTTATGTGCACGATTGGTTTTCAGGGAATGGGTTACTCTCTGCGTTTCGTTGAAAATTATCAAGAAATAGCCTTAACACTTCAAGCTAAACCAGAAAGCCTCATCCAAATTGTCGCAAAACATGATAGTATCTGTAATGCATGCCCGCATATAATGGCTATTACTGGCTGTAAAGATCATACAAAAGTTGATCAAATAGATAAAAGACATATGGAGATCTTGGACCTTGAAATTGGCGAGCAGATAACATGGGTAAAAGCTCGGCAAATTATAAAGGATAAAATGAGCCCTGAAAAGTTTGATTATGCTTGTGAGACTTGCGAGTGGAAGTCTTATGGGGTGTGTCTTGATGCGCTAGAAAGGCTCAAGGTGTCTTAAGGCACCTGCAGACTAGTCATGCTAAAGCTGTATTTAGCATGACTCAATCGCATTTGTAGAGGAATCTTACTTCTTCAAAGATTCAAGTATATTATATAAATCCTTATCAAGGACGCTTCTCTCGATTGATCCTCTTAGGTGATATATAATTTTATTATCTTTTATAATAAGAGTTTCTGGAATACCTTCAGTACCAAGTTCAGGTAAAAAAGTGCCATTATTATCGACAAGTATGTCTTTAAATAATTCTTTAGTCTCGGGTGGAACATTATTTATATCATCTAGATATAAAACTCCATATACAGGAAGCGGGTATTTCTCTACCATTTCTTTAAGTAATGGCTTCTCACGATTGCAATAACCACACCATGTTGCAAAGATATTAATTACATATATTGGATCTTTAATAGAATGAAGATTTATATTTTGACCTTCTTTAGTACTATATAACTCTGTATTAGGTAAATCCTTTTCTATTAAATCTTTTACAAGATGGGTACCCTTATATACGATTGAAGTACTTAAGAATATAATAATTGCTAGAACAATAAATAATGGTATTAAATATTTTATATTTTTTATATTCATCTCGATTGACCTTTTTGATTGGTAACTGGGCTTAAAGGTTTTGGTAAGTTGGACATAGCGCCTACAGCTTTAAACGGATCAGCGAAATTTAATATTCCAACAGATTCGAGACCTGCAAAAGGTGAATTCTGAATAGTTTGGAATATTTGATCTATAGCTGGTAGCAATATGTGAATTGTATTAGACCTTGTGCTAATTCTTTGGATAAAGTTAACAAGATCTTCATTGCTTTCAAACATATTGCCAAAAGCGCTCATTTCAGATCCGCCTCCAGAGTCGCTCATTTCAGACGCACCCCCAGAGCTACCACTATCACCATCTTTAAAATTAGCATTATGACCTATTGAATATATACTATTCATATTATCCATATTGCTAAAAGCAGCACTAGACATATATACCTATTAATTATTAATCTTCACTAAAGACTACTAATTCTTCATCGCTTTTACGTTTAAAAGCCCAACCTTTTGGTTTTTTTAATGTAATTACACTTACGCCAATGATAGTTATTATACTACCTATTACCAGATTTAGAGTTATAGGCCTATCCATAAAATTAATAGCAAGGCTTAAACCAAATACTGGCACTAGTAACAGAAATGGTGCCACACTTGCTACAGGATGATTTTGCAGTAATCTAAACCATAAACCGAAGCCTACAACGCTTGAGAATACCATATAGCTAATAGATAGGAAAGCATTTAATGGCATTTGTTCAATAAGATTATAAGGGATTTCTTCAAAGGCTAGGCTAATAGTAAATAACATAAGGCTTGAGATGACTGAAGAATAAGCCATCATTGAGAGTATATCAAATTTTCCTAACTTTTTGATTTGGATATTGAATAAAGCAAGTGCAGCAGCTGAAATTATTGATAATAATACCGGTGTAAAAGAACCGCTAGTTTGAGGGTCTCCAGCAATGAATATAATTCCTACAAAAGAAATGAATATACCTAAGGATACTTTTTTGCCTATCGATTCACCCAGGATTAAAGCACCAAGAATTGCAGTGAGTGGAACAGATGATTGGATGATAATTATGCTAGCACTAAGATCAACTTTAAGCCAAAGACTCAAGAATAATAATCCATGATGTAGAACACCTAGTGTTAAGGCAATTAGCACTAAATCTTTTAATTTTAAAGTAGTTTTCGGGACAAAGGGAAGTAATATTAGCGCTACAAAAAGAAATCTAAGAGCAAGTATCATAAAGGGTGGAATTAAATCAAGGCCTAGTTTGGCCATTATAAAATTCCCACCCCATATAGCTGCAACCGCAAGACCGGCAAAAATGTCTATAAACTTTATCATACTTTCCTAAGCTCAATATATAATTAAAATAGTTATAAAATTAAATTAAGCAACAATAATACATTGAATTAGTAAAGAAATAGTAAAGTTTACTATATAGCTGAGTATCTATGTAATAAGATATACTCAATAACTATATATATAAATTAATTTTCTCCTATGTTCCCTGCAAGGCTTACTGTTTCTGTATGTAGCTCTGCTGGTGTTGGCGGAACTACTTCAGGGTTATCTATCTTTATTTCTGCTGATCGCTCTGGTGATGTTGCTGCCGGTGTTGGCGAAGCTGCTTCAGAGTTTTCTTTCTTTGTTTCTGTTTGTGGCTCTGGTGATGTTGCTGCCGGTGTTGGCGAAGCTGCTTCAGAGTTTTCTTTCTTTGTTTCTGTTTGTGGGTCTGGTGATGTTGCTGCCGGTGTTGGCGGAACTACTTCAGAGTTTTCTTTCTTTGTTTCTGTTTGTGGCTCTGGTGATGTTGCTGCCGGTGTTGGCGAAGCTGCTTCAGAGTTTTCTTTCTCCGTTTTTATAATTTTGCTACTGCTTTCATTAAGAGCAGCTTGTTCTTTAAGAGCAGCTTCTTCATTCTGTAAATCTGTGAATATTTTCTCTAATTTTGATTTAAACTCTTTAATATACTCATCATATTGTTTCTGAGGAAAGAATTCTTTACTTGCTATATTATCTTTCTCTATTCGCTCTTTTGCCATTTTACAAATGATAATATTGGTTATATCTTCGTTATTTGATATAAGTGCGGCCTCTTCATTATTAAGCTTTAGGCTTTTAGGCTCGATTTTAGTTACCTTATTATCATTTTTCTCTTTGGAAGGTAATATATCGAAAAGTTCTTTAAGCTTATTTGAAATTGTTGCTTTAACGTTTAAGTTTTCTTCAAGCGTCGATTTCGTCGTACTCAAGAAAGGTGAATCTTTTAGCTCAAAAATATTAAATTTAGTCAACATAGTATTTTGAGAAAGAGCTTCCTTAATTTTATTTTTTAGCTCAAGAGAGGTTGTTGCACCATCTGAATGTTCTAAATGAATATCTGTTAAGGTTTTATTTACTTTAACTAGTTCTAATATATCATTTACAACTTCTTCACTCAAACGGCCTTTAATATGGATTTTTGATAAATTAGAATTACTTTTAAGCATATCAATAAGAATACCTAATTTTTCTCTATTTATAGAGCTGCTTCTAAGGGAAAAATATTCTACATATGGGTTTTGGTTTAAAGCTTCTGCAATTAATTTAGTTTCATCTAGCTCAATTTTACCTGGCGCAAGAATAATAGCTTTAAACTTTAAAGAATTTTTTATAGCAGAGGCAAGAACTTCTAAACCTGCTTTATCAAGAAGTGTATGAAGCTCAAGTTGTGGCACAAGGCAGCCGACTTTAAAACCATCTCTTATTGCTTCAAACTCTTTAATTCCGACTTGTGTAAATGTTACTTTAATTAAATTTTTTCTAGAATTTATGCTTTCGACAAATTTCTTTACTTCCTGATAACCTAGATCCTTCACATTATGGTGTACTTTTTTAGTGAGATTAGTTTGATAGTATGGAGTAATATGGGCAAGCTCCCCTGGTTTTAACGGTTGGCTAAAATTAACTTTTTCACCGTGGTTTAATTTATCTATTAAGCCTTTTAAATAAGGGCTTTCAATGTTTTTAGCTTTTAATTCTGCTGCTTTTTTTGCTGCAGCCAATTTTTTCTCTTCTGCAAGCTTAGCTTTTTTCATTTTTACCTCAAATGTCATTTATTAAAGAATTCTATGTAGATTAAGATTAGTTTAAACACCTTGGTGTAGCTAGTGCAAATTATTTATTAACTCGCGGTTGTATTTTTCGAAGCTTGATTGTTTTTTGTAGTAAATAAGACAAAATGCAGCTAAAAGATTTAGTAAGAAAATAAGTTATTGTTTAGATAGTAAGTGAGGGGAAAAATATAAAAAATGCAGAGTAAATTTCTAGATTATATCGACTTAGCAAGGCTTGATAAGCCAATAGGTATATATCTCTTATACTTACCTTGTATGTATGGTACTGTGCTTGCAACCCATAATCTACAAGATTTGTTATATTATGCTATATTATATTTTTTAGGCAGTACATTAATGCGTTCTGCTGGATGTATTATTAATGACCTTAGCGATAAAAATTTAGATAAATTTGTAGAGCGAACGAGGCTCAGACCACTTGCAAGTGGTAGAATAACTACCAAACAGGCTGTATTGTTTTTGTTTATGCTACTTCTCATGAGCTTAATTATACTTATTCAGCTTAATATAACAGCTATTGTAATTGCTTCATTATCAGTAATTTTAGTAGTTCTATATCCTTTTATGAAGAGAATTACTTATTGGCCACAAGCATTTTTAGGAGTCACTTTTAATATAGGTGTGTTAATAGCTTATGCAGCGATTCAGGGTAGTTTAAGCTTAAAAGCAATAATATTATACCTAGGCTGCATCTTTTGGACACTAGCTTATGATACAATTTATGCTTTTATGGATGTGAAGGATGATATGAAAATTGGTATCAAATCAAGTGCTATTGCAATAAAGGATTTGAATTACAGATTACTTCTATCGTTATTTTATTTTATATTCATTTTATGTGTTATAATAAGTACATATAATGCGGAATGGCTTAAAGCGCAATATTTAGGGTCTCTATCGCTTGCAATATTATTATTGCTCTGGCAAATCATAAGTTTAGATGTAAATAATATGCAAAACTGCTTAAAAAGGTTTAAATCTAATCAATATGTAGGGATATTGATTACTATAGCTATTTTCTCAGCTTCTAGTTTGCCCCTTGAAAATTAGATAAATTATCTATATATTATTATTATAGTAATTTTTTGTAACTGTGATTTGACAATAAAACTTAAACAGAGCAAATCTTACAAATTTACTGAAAAACTAACTAGAAAAGGTTAGTCTATAAACCACAGGAGGTATTATATGATAGATTATACAAAAGCTCAAAGCTATGCGCGTAAGGATTTTGACGCGGGCCTCAGAGATTATATGCTAAAAGTTTATAACTATATGGCAGCAGCGCTTGCTATAACTGGTTTGGCAGCTTTCGCTACATTTTCTTTTGAGCCACTTACAAGATTAATTTTTCAATTAGGTCCTAATGGTGAGTTCTTAGGAACCACAGGACTGGGAATGATAATGATGTTTGCGCCACTTGGAGTAGCATTATTATTTGGATTTAAGGCTGCAACAATGGATGTTGAGAAGTCTAAAACGCTTCTTTGGGTATATTCAGCGCTAAATGGTGTATCTTTATCAACTCTTGCTTTCATTTATACAGGGGATTCTATTATTAGAACTTTCTTTATTACTTCTTCTGTATTTGCTGCCATGAGCCTTTATGGATATACAACAAAGAAAGATTTAACATCTGTAGGTTCATTCCTAATAATGGGACTATTTGGACTGATTATTGCATCACTTGCAAATTTATTTTTCCAAAGTGCAGCCGTACATTTTGCTACATCTCTTCTTGGAGTATTCATATTCATGGGGTTAATTGCTTGGGATACACAAAAACTTAAAGCAATTTATTTCTCAGTAGGTGGTGGCGAAATGGGTCAAAGAATGTCAGTTGTTGGGGCATTTAACTTATATCTTGATTTCATCAATATGTTTATTTATCTACTTAGATTCTTTGGTGAAAGAAGAAATAACAACTAAACTAATATATAGCCCGGCTTTTTTTAGCCGGGTTTTTAAAATCTTACACTTGAAGTAATATAGTATATTAAATGTCGCATAAGTCTGCTTCAATCATCATAATAGGTAATGAGATTCTCTCAGGTAGAACTCAAGATCTTAATATTAAATTCCTTGCAAGCGAACTGAATGAACTTGGTATAAAACTGCTTGAAGTATCTATTATTCCAGATATTAAGCAGGTTATAATAGACAAACTCCACGAATTCTCTCAAAAATTTGATTATGTTTTTACAACAGGTGGCATTGGCCCTACTCATGACGACATAACTTCAGAATCTGTAGCAGAATATGCTGGAGTAAAATTAGAACTTAATCAACAGGCAAAGGCTGCTATTGAGAGCTATTATAAATCTAGATCGCAAGAAGTTAATGATGCGCGTCTTAAAATGGCATATATTCCAGCGGGTGCAAAACTTATTAATAACTCAATATCAGGAGCTCCAGGATTTATTGTAAATAATATTTTTGTACTAGCAGGTGTTCCTCATATTATGCAAGCTATGTATAAAGAAATTGAGCCATTACTTGAGAAAGGCCCAGCTATAAAATCATATAGTCTTGAGATTTTTACTGGCGAAAGCAAAATCGCTAAAGAATTTGCTCTTCTACAAGAAAAATATCCGTTAATCGAAATGGGTAGCTACCCGTTTGAGCGAGCTGGTGAATATGGGACTACTTTAGTATTGCGTTCGTCCGAGGAAAAAGTTTTGACAGAGGCATTCTCCCAATTAAAAACGCTAATTGATAAGCTAGGTTTCGAAAATATTGTAGTTTAAAAAAAGCTTTGCAAATAAGAGATTTTTATATTCCCCCCCTTCATTGGCTCTCTGGAGTTTCGTAATGAATTAAAAATTGCCCTATACATTCAATAAAATTATCTAACCTATAAGCTTCGATATTTTTTAAAAGATTTATATCATTTTTATAGCTATTCATCTCACCAAAAATTTTCACCCAGATTTCAGGGGGTAGAGCGCTATAAAGAGATTCTTTTGTTTTATCTTCAATATTAAACCAGTTTTTATTCTGTAGATATATTTTATTAAAATTAAAAGTTTTAAAAAATTCTATTCTATTTTTTAGCTTTATGTATGAACCTATATTTATTTGTTCAGGAAACCTATCTTTTATAGCGTCGAAATATCTTAAATCAAAATATAATTTCCAAGGTGTATGAACAGTTTCCACAGTTTCAATTTTATTCGATAAATATTCTATAAAGCTTAAATTAAAATTTATTATTTTATCTAAGCTTAATTTATTATACTGGAATACCCCACCTTTCCTTAAAAGATAAATGGCAGAATTTACATTTATACCTCTAATGGCAAAGGTTAATAAATTCGTTCCTGCTTTATTAGTAGTATTAATATCAATGTTATGGTTTGACAATATATCCCAAATTTTTAAATCGTTAGTATAGACGGCTTTAAACAAAATAGGATTGCCTCTAGGGTTACTTGTTTTTAAATCAGCGCCTCTATTAATTAGATACTGTACTAATTCTTCAGAGCGAGAACCAATAGCATCATTTAAAAGTAAATTGTGCGAATCGTAATACTTGTAGGAATTTATGTCTATGAAGGCTTCAAAATCTTTAAATATTTCTATTAAACCACCCCGTACTGATAAAGCCGCAATATGAGTTTTAGCTTTATGGGATAAGGTTTTCTCATGCTCATCTAGGAGCCTAATAGCGCTAAAAGCATCTTTTTTTATCATTTTAGAAAAACATACAACTAATTCTCTATCTGATTTTGTTAAATCTTTAAGCCCTGTCATAATTTATTATAATCTTTTAGAATTTGCCAAAATATATAAGGATTATATTAGTCATGAAAATGCTTTGCAAAGATCTATAAATTTAACCTTAAATAATATCAAAAGGTGAGGATAAAATAACTTATAATATTTACTCTGTAAAATGATTCATATTGACTTAACGGATCTCGGCTTTACGCACTTATTAATATAGGCTTACATAGCCTCATCCTAAACTCAATATGTCTTTTTTAAAGTGTGAAATAGTATTAAAGGCTGGCTTTAATTATTTAAAGTCAGCCTTTAACAATAGGGAAATAATAGAATATGTTTAAACGAAAGAAATAATACCTAAACAATCATTTATAAAGCCATCAAAATTTGGAGAATCAGTTAAATGATCACTTGTATCAGAGTGTTCAAATATCTTATTACATATTTCTAATGGTAAATTACCGAACGCTGAACTTTCGCCTGTGTTTTCATCTCCAAAGCCCTTAGAGATTTGGTTTACGAGGTGGAAATTTGCTACGTAGAAATCACTGATTTTGCTAATTAAAGCTTTAAATTCTGTTTCGTTATCAGAAGGCCTCCAATGATTTTCGACCCCAGCCATTTTCAGCTTATTAAAAAAGATGAAATCTGCTTGTAATTTCCATGGGCTATTTTTAGAGTCATCGGTATCAATTTTTGCAGCTAAATGCTTTATAAACTCGTAATTAAATATTTTTATAGCATAAGCAGAAACCTTATTGTCTTGTAAAGTCAAACCCTTCTGTATAAGCATAAGTGCTGAGTCGAATTTCTTACCTTGAATAGCGGCGTCTAATAGGTTATAACCATTTGCATCTAGACTATTTATAATATTAGCATCCTTTTGAACTAAAAAATTAAATGCTTTAGTATTCGATCCAAGTGCTTGAAAAATAAGTGGATCATTATATTGATCAACAGTATTTTTATCTGCCCCAGACTCTATAAGGAATTTAAATGCTTCAAAGTTTTGATTAAGAGCTGTAAATATAAGCTTGGCACCGAATTTGTCTATAGCGTTTTTATTAGCGCCAGACTGTATAAGAAGTTTAAATGCTTCTAAATTCCTATACAATGAAGTAAATATAATTGGCTCTTCAAAGTTCCCAAGAGCATTCACATTAGCACCTGCATCAATAAGAAGTTTTAAAGCTTCTGGTTTATTTAAGGCATATTCTATAAGCTTGGAGCCCGTCTCTATAGCAAAATCATATATAGCTCCTTTATCCAATAATAATTTCATCATTGAAAAATCGCTATTTTCAAGAGCATGCCAGATAAGAGGACGTGTAGGGGTTTGTTCTAAACCAAAATTAACATTAGCTCCTTTATCATCTATAAGGTATGCAACTTTATCAAGGTTTCCACTTATTACTGCTTCTTCTAATTCATACTCTAGAAATGAACTTACTGAGAAGTCTTTTTGTTCTGGAGTTCCATGTTCTAATACATAATCATAAAATTCTTGTTGGATAGCAGAGCTAGGGTTCATAATATCAATATCAGAGATAGCAATACCCTTTTCTTTAACCATAAACTCTATAAACATTAACTGTAATTCATTTTCTAACTGTTCGATGTTTTTTTTCATAGTGATATTCCTTATATATTTTAAATACGCCTTAAATGTTAATACAATCTAAATACTTTGTAAAAGCTAATATCAACAATATTAATGTTTTTTAAGAAGTCAAGGAAAATTAAGCAGTGTTAATTATTTAGTGATTTAATGCTTATTAACCCTTGCTCGGCAGTTTTGCATCAGCTTTTCTTATATAAAGCGGATCGAGGTTTGAAGAATATTCCCCTGATTGGATCTTTTTATAGGCTGTACGGCAGACGGTTCTTGCATCTGGGATAGGGAAACGAGGTAGATAAATAGTTTTACTTAAATTTAGATTAGGAATTATACTATTCAGCCCGCTACCAGCGCAGATAATATTTCCAGTAAGCTTATTTATGATTTGAGGTATATCTTCATTTTTCACTATATCTGGCAAAGTAATAGGTTCAGCTGCGCTATTAAAAATTTGGTAATATGATTCGGCTCTATAAGCATTAACAAGTGTAACAAGATAATCTATTTTCTTCATTTGCTCGAATGCTCTAAAGCAAATAGTGTCAAAATTAGTAATTGCAATTGGTTTGGCGTCAAGAGAAAGTAGCAACCCTTGAGATGCAGCAAGGCCAATCCTAATGCCTGTAAAACTGCCAGGTCCGGTAGTTGTTGCAATATATTCAATATCTCTATATTCAAGTTTTGCTTGGATTAAAGCTTCCTCAATCGTCGGAATAAGCATCTCAGCTTGTTGAGAAGTGTCTTTCAGCTTAATAGAGCTAAGGATCTGATACTCATTTGAGACCGCCACTGAACAGTAGCCTTGGCTTACATCAAAGCCTAATATAATAGAGCTCATTTAAAACTCCTTTTCTAAAGGTAATTTTAACGTCAGCGTGGTGCTCAGATCCTCATGCACCTTTAAGTGCATTCCGGCCTTGCGCTCCATGCCTCCGAAAAATTCCTCTTTATAAAATGGTTTCAAAAGAGCTCTATACGCCATTCAACTTGCTTTTTTAAATTTTTGCTGACATTATACGCGGATATATAAGAAATGAACAGAATAAATTTATGATCAATGAAAGGATCTTTCGCGCTTACGATATAAGGGGGAAAGTAGGTCCAGATCTGAATAAAGAAATTGCGTACCATATTGGTAAGGTTTTTGCAGCACTTGCTATTACCGAGAACAATAAAAATATCTGTGTAGGCTTTGATGGTAGGCTTAGTTCAGCAGAATTATTTCAAGGATTAGTACTAGGTTTAATCGATGGCGGTGCAAATATTATAAATATAGGGCTAGTTGCAAGCCCGATCTTATATTTTGCCGATAAGAAGTTAATGCCAGCAGCAAGCATTATGATAACAGGCTCACATAATCCAAAAAGTGATAATGGCTTTAAAATGCGCGTGCAAGGCTCCTCATATCATGGTGAACATATTCAATATCTAAAAGCAAAAGTTATGGAATGCTTTAAGCAAAATCCAAATCCTAAGTTAGATAGGTTAGCCCAGGTTGAGAGCCAAGATTTTTATGAAGATTATATAAACCGCATAATTGAGGGAATGAACCTTTCATCTACACTTAAGATTGTCTGGGATAATAGCAATGGTTCGGCCGGAAAGGCTTTAGAGCTACTTGTGAAAAAATTGCCAAATCAAAATATATTGCTGAATAAGGAGATTGATGGGGATTTTCCGAACCATCATCCTGATCCAACAGTTGCTGAAAATTTGAAAGGCTTGATCAATGTAGTCAAGCAAGAGCAATATGACCTAGGCATTGCTTTTGATGGAGATGGCGATCGTATCGGGGTGGTTGATTCAAGAGGAAATATTATTCTTGGGGATCAGCTATTTACTATATTTACTGAAGATTTATTAAAAAGCAACCCGAATGCTGCAGTAGTATTCGACATTAAAGCTTCAAATGCATTATTTAAGTTTATATCTTCGCTTAGCGGTAGGCCATATATTTCAAAAGTAGGGCATGGTTTTATTAAAGAAAAAATGAAAGAAACAGGCGCACTACTTGGCGGAGAGATGAGTGGACATATATTTTTTGCAGATAAATATTATGGCTTTGACGATGCAATCTATGCAGCCGTAAGGTTGATTGATCTTTTAAATAGGTCCAAAATCTCATTAGATACTCTTTATGATAATTTGCCTAAAACATGCGCAACTCCAGAAATCCGTATTCAAGTTGCGGAAGAGCAAAAATTTGCCATTGTTGACGAAATAAAGCATGCATTACAAGGACTTTCCAATATTATAGTGAATGATATTGATGGTGTAAGGGTAGAGAGTCAGTCAGGCTGGTGGTTGCTTCGTGCGTCAAACACTGAGGCAATGCTTAATATAAGATGCGAAGCTGAATCTTTGAGAGGGCTTGAAGAGATAAAAAATCAAGTCAATAACATGCTTGCTAAATTCAATTTGCAAATATGAATAAAGTAATAGTTATTTGTGGACCTACAGCAAGCGGTAAATCTGCATTTGCCTTAAAGCTTGCACAAAATTATAAAGAGCTGGATCCAATAATCATCAATGCCGACTCAATGCAGCTT
Organism: Rickettsiaceae bacterium; assembly: GCA_020697135.1. Lineage (GTDB taxonomy): Bacteria > Pseudomonadota > Alphaproteobacteria > Rickettsiales > Rickettsiaceae > JAJFBM01. The sequence goes on along the minus strand of JAJFBM010000002.1, from coordinate 11,074 downwards.
TTTAAAGATATAGAAATTATTGCTGCAAGCCCCTCTAAACAAGATAAAGAAATTATTCAGCATGAGTTATATGGAATATTAAAAGCTCATGATTATTGTTCAGTTGCAAATTATGTTAAAATGGCTGCTGAAACTATAAAGAATGCATTAAGCGCAGGAAGGCTTCCAATAGTTGTTGGTGGTACGGGTATGTATATTAATGCGCTTATGTTTGGTTATTCACCAATCCCTGAGATTGACCAAGATTTACGTTTAAAGGCAAGAAAAAAGTTAGAAGAAGAGGGTAATAACGCTTTTTTTCAAGAGCTTGTAAGACTTGATCCATTAATCACAAATAAATTAAATCCAGGGGATTCCCAGCGTATACTCAGAGCTTATGAAGTTATCAAGCAATCTGGTAAATCTATTCTTGAATATCATGCAGAATCCCCAATAGAGCCTCTACCTAATTGCCGGTTTAAGGTAACAATGTTAAATCCGGAGCGTAAATTCCTCTATAAATCCTGTAATGATAGATTTTTGCATTTGCTTGATAAAGGGGCGTTAAGAGAGGTTGAGTCATTAATGCAAAAAAAATTAAAGCCTGAGGCACAAGTTTTAAAGGCGCTCGGGGTAAGAGAGTTAATAGATTTCCATACAGGTAAATTACTTTTGCCTGAAGCAATAAAACTTGCGCAAACCAAAACACGCCAATATGCAAAACGTCAAGTTACATGGTTTACTCATCAAATTATTGAAAAACAAGTTATAGATTATAATGGCTTTGAGGAGTTTAAGGCGATTTTAAATCACATTAATATTACCCCCCAATAATAACGCTAAAATTTGCCCTTCGTGGAAAGGATAAAAAATGTATAATAACTCTTGCAACCACTCCTCTCAATTAAAAAATAGGGGTTGTGCGACGGAGTCGGTCATTGCGAGCAATAGCGTAAGCTGGAGCGCGACACTCAAGTTATCAAGCGAAGCTTGATAATATAATGACTTGTTCAACTAGATCGCCACAAAATGTCTTTCTCCATTTTTCGCGATGACGAATTTGTGTAAAAAAATAGGGGGAGGGGGTAGCGAGTCAGAGGCTCGAATATATTATTTATCCTTCTTCTCTTCTACCTTAGTTTCGACTTTAATATCATTCTTCTCTTCTGCCTTTACATCCTTTTTATCTTCAAGTAATTTTGAAGGAATCATTTGTTTTTGGGTGCTTAACAGGGAAGTTTTAAGCAGTACTATTGAGGTTCTTATATTGCGAATATTTTCAGGATCAGCTGGATCAAGCGGTTCGAAATCAGCTTTGCCAACAATTCTGAGAATCTGATCTGGGTTTAAATGGCCATCAGCTAAATATTCACGTACTGCATTTGCCCGCATAGCCGATAAAACCCATTTTAGTTGATCGGACTCTGCAGTCATTTTATCTTTAGGCTCTTTTCGAGTATGACCTGATATTGAGATATAGTTTGGGAGCATACGTACAATTTTTCCAACAAGGGAAAGAATTTTCTTCATATAAGGCTGTAATTCATTCGTCCCAGGTTTGAACATGGGTTTATCAGCGTCATCAACTATTTGAATGCGTAAGCCTTCTGGAGTCATGTCAATTAGAATATTATCAGCTAAATCTTTTAAAGATTGGTCCTTTTGAACCTCTTCCTTTAAATCTTTAAGAATGCTTGAAAAATTTTCTTCATCTTGCATATCAATAATGCTTGTAGCTTGAGGGGCTTGAGGGGTAGCTCCGCCATGTGGTGCGCCATAAACAAGTGCGTTACTGCCTTTACTAGAGGCGCTAATACCTTCCTTATAATTTGGATTAGCTCCTCCTTTTATACCGACGCCCATTTGCCCATTAATACCGACGGTTGGTGTAAAGTAATCAGCAAGCCCTTGTAAAGTTTTCTCAGAGGCAGAAGCAAGAAGCCAAAGAAGTAAAAAGAAGGCCATCATAGCAGTCACAAAGTCGGCATATGCAACTTTCCATGCCCCGCCATGATGACCACCATGACCACCTTTTTTTATTTTTTTTATTATTATTGGAGCTTTATCATTTGCCATATTAAACCATATTAACCTGCTGGTGCTCCATTTATAGCTGCATCAGCTTCTTTAAATGTTGGCCTTTCGTGTTCAGGTATTATCTTTCTCATAAATTCTACTGTAACTGTTGGTGCGTTACCTTGTAGATGACTGATAAACCCAGCTTTAATACATTTAAAATATATACCTTGTGCATGGCCAAATTTTGTTAAGAAGCTACCCATAGGACCAAATATACTATATGAAAGTAATACTCCAAGAAAAGTTCCAACGAGTGCTGCAGCGATTAATCCACCAAGTACTTCAGGTGGTTCTGTAATACTTTTCATTGTATTAATTACGCCAAGAACTGCTGCAACGATACCAAGCGCTGGTAAACTTTCGCCAAAATTATTCATTACACCACCAGGGATCGACATCTCATGTTCATAAGTCTCAACTTCTTTATCTATTAAATCTTCAAACATATGAGGATTTTCTACACCCATCGTGATTAAGCGCAAATAATCGCAGATAAAATCTACTACAACATGATTATTTAAAATTGAAGGAGCAGTTTTGAATAATTCGCTCTCATGAGGATTCTCGATATGTGACTCAATTTCAAGCAAGCCTTTTGTTTTAATTAATTTGAAAACTTTAAAAAAGAACCCTAGTAATTCGCTATAATGTGCTTTTGTATAAGGCTTTCCTTTAAATAAGTATTTTAATGATTTAACTGAATCTAGTAATATTTCTTTCGGATTACCAATTATTTGTGCTCCAACTGCTGAGCCTACAATAATTAATACTTCCATCGGTTGGTATAAAATTGCAAGCTGCCCACCATGAGCAGTATAGCCAAAAATTACCGAAAATATTACAATCCCAAGTCCGACAAAAAAGAGCATAATGATAATTTATATATTTATTCATGAAGAATTGTAGACTTAAACCATTAATAAATAGTTACTAAAAAGTTTTTTTTATAAAAGAGATTAAATAATTAAGGCTAGCGTGTTTTTCTATTATGAAGGGTAAAAAAAATACTAGACTTATCTTTAAAGATTATGTATATTTCACAAGGTTTTGCGGATTCGAAAAGGGTCTATAACTGCAAATTTAGGGCTTGTAGTTCAGTGGTTAGAACGCACCGCTCATAACGGTGTTGTCGCAGGTTCGATCCCTGCCAAGCCCACCACTTGAACAGAGTTATAAATGCTTCTTCATAAAACTCTCTACGAATATCTTTTTAAACTTCATTTCAAAGCTCTTATTCAAATAATTGCGATTTTGACAGCTATATTCTTTATTTCAAGTACTATAGATGTTCTTAATAAAAGCCGTTCAGTTATTATTCCGCTACCTTATTTACTGAAGCTTATTACTTATAAAGTACCTTACCTTATACAAGAGGCAGCAACGCTTGTTACATTGATTAGTTCAATTTTATTTTTTGATAAATTATCCCGCACTAGAGAGCTTATTGCGATAAAAAATACTGGATTATCCTTATGGCAAATACTAATCCCATCACTATGTTTAATATTTATATTTGGATTACTGCTTATATTATTCCTAAATCCTTTGGCTGCAGCTTTACTTTCAAAAAGCGAAAAGTTAGAAGGTAGATTTATAAAGAAACAACAGAATATTGCAACACTTTCCAATAACGGACTGTTAATTAAAGAAGAAAAAGACAATAAAAAGAGAATAATCCTTGCCAGCAATATAATTTTAAAAGATTTGAGACTGAATAAGGTAACAATGCTCTCTATATCATCTAATAATAAATATAAGGAAAGGTTAGAAGCAGCTTATGGTATATTATCGAATGAAGAGTTAAAATTAAAAAATGTAACAATTTATGATAAAGCCTTGCAGCCAACGCAGTATGATGATTATAATATTCCTACTTCTATATCAGTTAAGCAAATAATAAGTAGCTTTGCTATCCCTGAAATCATTCCGTTATGGGAATTTCCAAAGGTTATTAAACAGCTCAATACTTTAGGTCTGATAAGTTCTCAATATCAAAATTATTACTCTAAATTATTGCTTAAGCCGTTCTTTATGCTAGTAATGGTATTCGTTGCGGCTTGTTTTATTAATATTAATCCAAGGAATAATAAAAATTTTGCTTTAGTTGTACAAGCTTGTATAGTAGGGTTTATCATCCAGTTTGCAACTGAGCTACTTGCCAATATTATTATTTCTTTCAACATCAATCCATTAGGCTCTTATTTTGCTCCAATGCTGATTATATTAATGTCATCATTATTAATTATATTAACTCATCAAGAAAAATTATAGTTTCTAGCCTCTTTTTACAGTTATTAACAAATATAAAATAATTTAATCTTGTAAAATAAGTACAAGAGGATAAAAAACAACTCTCATACTTAAGTTTCTTTGGATTTTCTACACAGATCATGGTAGCTTTCTAGGCGATATACTACGAATCTTTATAGGATTTATAGAGTAGTTTTCTTAAGATAAAATATAATTAGATTAGGTTATAAACAACATTTAACTATAATTCTTATTATTATTAGATATAAGAGTTGAAACTAGTTATAAACTCTTATAATTATATAGCAATAGCAGTCATATATAGGGTTAAACACATGTTTTCTAAATTATTTGGTTTTTTTTCATCGGATATGGCAATCGACCTCGGTACAGCCAACACATTAGTATATGTAAAGGGTAAGGGAATAGTTTTAAATGAGCCTTCGGTTGTAGCTTTAATTAAAGAAAATGGCACATATAAGCCATACGCTTTTGGGCATGAAGCAAAAATGATGCTTGGTAGAACGCCAGCAGAAATTGATGCTAAAAGGCCTCTTAAAGATGGTGTTATTGCTGATTTTAAAAGTGCTGAGGAAATGATCAAGCATTTTATTCGCACAGTACATGATAGACGCACATTTACAGGTCCATTAATAGTTGTATGTGTTCCTTCAGGTTCTACACCAGTAGAAAGAAGAGCAATCCAAGAAGCCGCTGAAAGCGCTGGTGCTAGAGAAGTATTTTTGATTGAAGAGCCAATGGCAGCAGCAATTGGTGCTGACCTTCCAGTAACTGAGCCTACAGGGTCAATGATTGTTGATATTGGTGGCGGTACAACAGAAGTTGCAGTTCTATCTCTTGGTGGTATAGTGTATTCACGTTCTGTAAGAGTCGGTGGCGACAAGATGGATGAAGCTATCATATCTTATATTAGAAGACACCATAATTTACTGATCGGGGAATCTACTGCAGAAAAAATTAAAAAACAAATTGGTACAGCCTTCATTCCAAGCAACGAAGAAGGTAGAATGATGGAAATTAAAGGTAGGGATTTAATTCATGGTGTACCAAAAGAGATGCTTTTAAGCGAACATCAGATTGCTGAGAGCTTAATAGAACCAGTAAGTCAAATAGTAGAAGCGGTAAAAACAGCGCTTGAATGTACTCCGCCTGAACTTTCTTCAGATATCGCAGATAAAGGTATAGTAATGACAGGTGGTGGTTCTCTACTTAGGAATTTAGATTATGTACTTAGGGACGCTACAAAGCTTCCTGTATTCGTAGCAGAGCAGGCTCTTTCTTGCGTTGCTCTTGGTACAGGTAGGGTACTTGAGGATTTCAGCCGTTTAAAACATGTATTATTTAAACAAGAATAATTAATATAATGAGTTTAGTTCCTAATAGACCTACAAGCAATAGCAATGTAAAATCCTTGCTTAAGCTTGTATGGTCTTTAGTTCGTAAATTTATAGCAGTATTTTTTGTAGCAATCGCCTTTATACTATTACTTGCGTCATTAAACAGCGTAAAAATTATAGAGATAGGAAGATCGTTTACGGACCAACTAATTAAAGCTATTGTTCTTCCTGTAAATAAGGTAAGTATTAGTATAAATTCTAGTAAAGAATTCTTAAGCGAACTTCTAGAAGCGCGGAGAGAAAATATTATACTTAAGCAAAAACTTGCTTTGCTTGAAAAGTCTAAAGAAGAAAATATTATTATAAAATCTGAAAATATTAAATTAAAAGATCTACTTTCTTTTGTTAAAGAACAAGAATATCAATTTATTTCAGCCAGGCTTCTTGCAACTACCCCTGGACCTTTTGTAAAGTCGGCTATAATTTCTGCTGGTTCAAACCATGGGATTGAGAAAGAACAAGTAGTTTTAAATGATAAAGGGGTAATCGGTAGAGTTATTGAAGTAAAATCAGAGCATTCTAGGATTCTTTTTGTTAACGATTTTAACTCAAGAATTCCTGTAATAACCTCAATATCAAGAGAGCGTTGTATATTAGCTGGGAATAATAGCAACCAATTAGAATTATTATACTTACCTGAAAATACACAAATTAGAGATTCAGAATTGATTATTACTTCAGGTGACGGGAAATATTATCCTCCTGGCCTACCTGTAGCAAGAATAGTAAAAAATGGTAAAAATAATGCTTATGCATTACCATTTTTAGACATTAAATCTCTTGAGTTTGTTAGCATAATTAAAAATAATAAGCATAATCATAATGGATGAAGCTATAGAGTTGGTGGAAGAAAATAATGCAAGTGGTATTACTCTCCCTCGGAGCGATCAACCAGACATTATCGAAAAATACTATAAAATAAACACTTCAGAGCCAGTTACTGAACTGAATACTGATCTATGTAAATATTTTATAGCGCGTCATATAGATACTGCAGAAGAATTTTACGCTATAGTTTTTGAAAAATCTAATATATATGGCATTGAATATTTAAACATGCTTAAGAATATTGGATCATATCCAATTATTGTGCCTCAAGCTTATGGCATAACGAAGATAAGCGCTTTAAAGGAATATTTTCTAGTAATTATAGTAAAAAAATATGATTACAGTAATAATTTAGTCAGAAGAATAGCTCAGGAAGGGCCAATGAGTTATGATGAGATAAATAGTCAACTCATTGTCCCTATTGTAAATTTATTCCAATTCTGTGAAAAAAGTAATATTGAATTAGGTAATATATCTCCAAACAATATTATTTTTACTCAAGATGGGAAGATGATTTGTAGGGAATTTTTTATTGCTCCACCACATTATCATCAAGAAAGCTTTATATTAGCTCCAGAAATAGCGGGATGCTTACCTTATGGAAGAATTACTAAAAAGGTTAAAGCTGATATTTATGCCTTGGGGGTCATTATAATTTTTGCTTATACTGGAAACCAAAATTGGACTAAATATTCTGACCAACAATATGATTTAATGAGGCTTGAAACTGGTAGCTTTAATGTATTAGCTGGGAAAGGGAAGATTATTCCTGATCTGAAAAACTTATTGAAAGGTTTATTATATGATAATCCTAGTGAGCGTTGGACGGTCCGTAATATTGTAGATTGGTTAAATGGCAAAGCTATAAAGATAGTTAGTAACGATAATCTAGATGCGGTAAGTCCTATTGTTTTTAATGAGATGAATTTCCAAACATGCAGGGCGCTTGCATATTGTTTACACATAAATTGGGATCAAGCAATCCAATTTATGAGGGAAGAAAGGTTAACTAAATGGATTCAGAGAAGTTTAGTTAAAACTAAAATTACAGAATCTATCAATGAATTGTTTAGCGAGCAAGCTGGTTATAAGTTTTCTTATAATCAAGATCGGGATGAGACTGTATTTAAATTGCTTACTGCTTTTGATAAGCATGCTCCAATGCGTCTCAAAAATTTTGCTGCAAGTATTTTATCGATCCCTACAGTTGTTTATTCAAGTCTTCTGGCAAGGAGAACAGACTACCTTGATGCGATAATGAAGATACTTAATAAAAGATTTTGGGCTATAACGACTGAAAAAAATACTGAATATGCGGAGTTTACAGAATATTTCCTTAATTTAGAAAACTCTTTAAAATTCTATAACCCCTCGGTTGTAGGTTTCACAATTGAGCGTTTAATATATAGCTTTAATCCTAATCTTCCATGTTTAAGTAGTAATTTAGGTGGAAGATATGTTACTGACATTGCAGATTTATTATATGTATTAAATGAAATAGTTGCTACTAATACTCAGGCTCAACTTATAGATAGGCATATAATAGGCTTTATCGCTAGTAAATTAAATTTAAAGCGTGAGTTAAAAATTTCATCTTTAAAGGATTATCCACAAATAATGTCTAATCCTTCTATCTCAGCTTTGAGTTATATATTTTTAGCTTCTCAACAAGCTTCTTCCATAAATGTTACAAATATAAGTTCATTATTATCGACACGGCTAATAGAGTTATTTAACGAAAATCTACATAATATTAAGCTAAAAAATATGCTAAAGAAAGATTTATCGGATGCAGGAAGTGCTGGTAACTTGAGTCAATTAATTAATATTATATCGGACAGTAAAATAATTGAGAGTGATTTTAATGGTTATAGGAACGCTTGCAAAGAAGTCAGTATTTTAAATGATAAAATAACTGCTCTTGCTAATAAAAAGAAAGTTGGTGAACTTGGAGCTTTTTTCGGCCAAAGGATTACGGTAGTATTTTCTTACTTATTAATTACTTTAGTATCATTAATTCTTGTATTTTAAAAAAAGAGAAGGAACCTAATGCAACAAAATTCAGCTCAAGATAGTTTCAAATATACCTCTCTTGTAATTAAAATAATTGCCTTTGGAATTGCTTTAGGCGTTTTATTTATCTCGAAATATGTGTTTGTTTTTTTTGTTTCAGCTATGCTTCCAACAGTTGGCGCTGTAATTATGGACAAAAGAGAAACAAAATGTATTTCAGCCACTATCTGTACATTTAATTTAATAGGAGTGCTGCCATTTCTATTTGAAATACTACGTAGCTCAAATATGAATAGTGCAGCGAAAATGATTATATCAGATATACTTACCTGGCTTACAGTGTATATTACAGCCTTTGTTGGTCAATTAGTAATATGGATATTGCCTGAAATAGTTGCAAAACTATATCTTGCTAAATCAACTATAATGATCTCTATGCTTGAGTCTAAAAGAGATAAGCTTTGTGAAGAATGGGGAATAGATAAAAAGAAATTCATTACAGATAATCTTTCTGACGCCGATAATATGTAACATAAAATCATTGTAAGCTTAAATTTTATTCTTATGGCTTTAATAAGTTTACTTTAAAACTATAATTTCTTAAAAATGCATATATGATGAGGTTTAGAAAGGATAAAGTAGCCTTACGGTTATTTATATCTTCAACTCAAAGTGCAAAAAGAAGTAATATGCGTAAAAAGTTAAGCTTTGATACTACTGACTCATTTAAGAATTATCTAGATATTATAGCAGCAACCTTAATATCTTTTGGTCTCATCATTCTTTTCGAACTAAATCCTAACTTTTTAATTTTACCATTAAAAATAGCTATATATTTCGGTATATTTATTTTTATGTTGGCCTCTTTTTATCGAAAGCTTAAAAATTATGCTAGAGAGATTAAAAGGCGGGATCTAGTATTTAGCGATGTTTATTCGGAAGATAATACAAAGTTCGCTTTAGTATATGATCAGAATGGTATAATATTATATAAGGATAAAAAGCTTGAAGCGATATTAAATGGTATTCCAGATTCAATAGAAGAATTATTACAACATGAATATTTAAAGGGAAGACTTAATCAAGCGCAAGACTTAAATAATTTCACATTAAACTTAAAGGGAAAGAAATTATATCATCAAATTGAGCGAATAGTTTTCTTTAAATGCAAAAATACAAACTATAAAATCTTTGAATTTTGTAAAAACATACAAAAAAGCGTTTTAAAAGAAGCTTTAGACGTACTGGAGCACTTTAAAATACCAGCAATTATTTGTAATCCTCTAGGTATTATCCAAGATAGAAACTGTTTTTTTGTTTCGCATAAAATTGATGCAGCATCGATTAATCTTGATACTATTAAACATGGTAAAAATATTTCTTTTGGAGAAAATAAGCTCTATAAGGCTAAAATATTAAGCGGGAATGATTCACCAGATTTGCTGATAGTATTATTTCCAATGCAAAAAGGCGATAACGAAATTTGGTCTTTCCTAAGAAGGTCTACGCTTGGCGCGGCTATTATTGATATGGACTTTAATATTGTTAAGCTTAATGAGCCATTTAAAATATTAACTAACTTTGATACGGAAGCTGAGGGTAAGAATTTCTTATCATATATAGATAATGAAGAAAGAATTAAGGTGCAAGAGCTTGCAAGGGATAGATTAGATAATAAAGCAATAGGACCTATAGAGATCAATATTTCCTCACAAGAGAAAAACTTTGCCCTGCATATCAATAAAATTGAATTTGATGGAAATTTAAATTACGTTTTCAGCGTTATTGATACTACTAAATATAAAACGCTGGAAATGAATTTTGTCCATTCGCAAAAAATGCAAGCTGTAGGACAACTTGCAGGAGCTATAGCGCATGACTTTAATAACTTACTTACAGCAATGGTCGGCTTCTGCGATTTACTATTACTACGCCACCCGCCAGGTGATAGATCCTTCGGTGAGTTAATGCAGATAAAGCAGAATGTTAATCGAGCAGCTAATTTAGTACGCCAATTACTTGCCTTTTCAAGAAAACAAGTATTGCAGCCTAATATTCTTGAAATTACAAATATTATTGCTGAAATTTCTAATTTAATTAGTAGATTGATTGGTGAGAATATTGAATTGCAAATTGAGCATGGTAAAGACCTTGATTACGTTAAAGTAGATCAAGGGCAGTTAGAACAAGTAATTATAAATTTGGCGGTAAATGCAAGAGATGCAATGCCTAAAGAGGGCGGGATTTTAAGACTTACAACCACTAATATACATATAGATGAGAACTTTGATGAATCAGAATATTATGCCCCTGTTGGTGATGAGCCTATTGTATATGGTGATTATATATTAATTGAGATAAGTGATAATGGGACTGGTATACCGAAGGAAGTGTTGAGTAAAATATTTGAACCATTCTTCTCGACAAAAGCCATTGGTGCAGGCACAGGACTTGGGCTCTCAACAGTTCTTGGAATAGTTAAGCAGACTGGTGGGTATATAAGGCTT
>JAJFBM010000016.1 GCA_020697135.1 Rickettsiaceae bacterium | reverse complement strand
GTAGGCTTTAACCTCACATTTAAAAGTATGTAATATTCTATCCTTACTATTAAAAAATTCTTGAATTTGAAAAAGATCATTATGCTCTAAGAGATGTTTTACCTGTAAAGCAAACTCGTCTTTAAATTCTACATCTAAAAATTCTATTTTTTGCTTCTTCGCTTCATTTTCTGATATTTCTGCTTGTGAATTGTTATCTAAATCTTCTTTTTTTCTTTTCATAATTGTTGTCGTATACTTAATTTATAATTAAAGATTATAAGAATTTAGCATGATTTAGCATAAAAGTAAAGAAATATTAACCAAAATAAAATTAACTTTAGTGATGATTCACCCTATCTAAGCTTCTTTAGCTATTGGGAATAAGTTTGTTTTAGTTACAATCCTTTCTCGCAGTGACGTGTTATTTAGAGGAAATTACCACGCTCGTTATACTCGCTTAGTTAATGATAAATTTTGTTACCCCTCCCCCTTTTTTTCTAATTGAATTTTCTCCCCTTAAGTTCGAAGAACTCTAAATAATGAATTAAGTTACTTTCTTAATATATAGAAGTTTTTTGAAGTACTAAGCTATATCTTTCATTTCCCCTTGAAAAAAGTTAATAAAAACTGTATAAATACTAATCCAAAAAATTAGGTTTTGATGCAGATTAGTACCGAAAACTTCATTCAATATTTACAAAGCTTTAGCCCTGAGGCAATAAGCTTAATGACTCTTGCTGCTTGTTATAGCGCTATTATCTTTGCAAAGAAACTTTGGCAAATTTCAGGATTATATGTCTATATAGTTATTGCCATGATTGTCGCAAACCTGCAAGTACTAAAAGCAACAATGTTCATTGGATATGCTGAACCAGTAGTACTTGGTACAATTGTATATAGTACAAGCTTCTTAGCATCTGATGCTATAAACGAGTTTTATGGACCTGACGCTGCAAGGCGCGGTGTATGGATTAGCTTTGCTAGCTCATTTCTGATGCTTGCTTTAATGCTACTTACCCTTGGTTATGCACCGCTTAATGTGGACCAGACAAGCGAATATTTCCGCTTTAATGAAGCTCATAATGCATTAAAGTTAATATTTACTCCAATTCCTGCAATCTTTGCCGCAAGCCTAATCGCCTATGCTACAAGCCAATTTACTGATATTTTTATATTTACAAAAATCAAAGAATTTACAGGCGATAAGTATGTATGGATGCGAGTATTTTTCTCAGTATTAATTGCAGCACTCATTGATGCAATTGTATTTAATGTGCTTGCTTGGAGAATATTTAACCCTAAGCCAATTCCGTGGAATATTTTGTTCTACTCTTATATTTTAGGCAATTATATTATACAGATTATTATTGCCGCCTTTAATGTACCAGTATTTTATATATTAAAAAAGACAAATTAATGTACCCAAATTTTGATTTTATAGTAACAAAGAAAGACTCTAATAGCTCTGCTCGCTTAGGAACTCTTAAGACTCCACATGGCTCAATCCAAACACCAGCCTTTATATTTTGCGCGACAAAAGCTGCTATTAAAGGAGCCTTTCCGCAGCAAATTAAAGAAGCAGATACGCAAGTAATACTATCAAATACTTACCATTTGATGCTACAGCCTGGTGGTGATGTAGTTGAGAAGCTTGGTGGTTTGCATAAGATGATGGGTTGGAATGGACCAATGCTTACTGATTCAGGCGGATATCAAATTTTCAGCCTTGGCTATGGCTCTGTATCAAATGAGATAAAAGGTAAACGTGGAGGAACTCGTCCGAGAACTTTGCTTAAAATTGATGAAAAAGGTGCGGTGTTTAAATCCTATCTTGATGGTTCAAAGCAAATTTTAACTCCTGAAAAATCTATCCATATTCAAAGGCAACTTGGTGCAGATTTAATAGTTGTACTTGATGAATGTACGCCTTTTCATGTTGATAAAAGTTATACAGCAAATTCTATGCGCATGTCTCATCGCTGGGCTGTAAGATCTTTAGAAGAGTTTAAGCGCGGGAATGATCACAAACAAGCATTATATGGGATCATCCAAGGTGGGGTTTATGAGGATTTGCGAGCTGAGAGCGCTCAGTTTATTAATGATCAAGAGTTTTTTGGTATTGCTGTTGGTGGTTCACTTGGCGCCAGTAAGGAACAAATGCATGGAATAGTGTCTAGAACCATGAGCATACTTCACCCTTCACGTCCAGTGCATCTGCTTGGCATTGGTGGGGTAAGCGATATATTTAATGGTGTTGCAGCAGGAATTGATAGTTTTGACTGCGTACATCCAACCAGGCTTGCTCGACATGGTGGGGCGCTTGTACCTGTAACTCTCAAGCTTGCTGAAGAGGATAAAGATATTAAAAATGAGCATTTTAACTTACGTAACGGCCGTTTCCGCTTAGATGAGCGCCCAATCGATCCAGATTGCCCTTGTGCAACATGTAAAAGCTTCTCAAGAGGCTATATACATCATCTATTTAAAGCACAAGAGATGCTTGCTTTACAAGCATTGACTATCCATAATATACATTTTATGAATAGATTAATGACCGCAATCCGCACAAGCATTGCTGAAGGCCTGTTTGCTGAAGAGCGCAAAAAGTGGGTTTTAACTTAAAGGTAAATATGAGTAGTATTTATAGTTCATTTCCAAATTTTGATCTTGGTGATATAATTTTAAGGGAGATCGACCCGATTGATGATGCTTTATGCTTTTATAATTATATGAATAGCCCTCAAGTTGCGCCATTTCTTGCGGATTCTGATAGGCCAAAAAATATAGAGGGGGCAATCAGTGAGCTTAGCTATTGGCATAGTTTATTTAGATACAAAAGAAGCATCTATTGGGCAATTGCTGATAGTTCAAATGATAATATAATTGGGACTTTAGGCTTTAATCAATATAGTGATGCACATAGAAAAGTAGAAATTAGTTATGATTTAGACTATAATTATTGGAGTAAAGGAATAATGACAAGAGCACTTGCAAAGATTTTAGAATACGCCTTTGAGAAGATGAGCATAATTAGAGCGCAAGCAACTGTTGCATGCCATAATGAACGTTCCATAAAACTTTTAGAACGCCTTCATTTTGAGCCTGAAGGAAGAATGAGAAATTACTGTATCCTTGAAGGACGACCAGTTGATTACTATATGTATGCTAGATTTAAAAAATAGGGAAGTTTATGAAAAACATAACTTTTAGTGAAGAACCATTCGCTTATAATAGTAACCATAATGTTAGGGTTAATGTGAAGTCTTCTTTTAAAAATGTTATTAACAATATTGAGAATACTCAATTTGTTTGGTCTTACGACGTTGCAATTGAGAATTTAAACCCATTTCCTATTCAATTACTTTCACGCTATTGGAAAGTGTTTGATGCAAATGGCTATATTGTAGAAGTAGAAGGCGAAGGCGTAATTGGGCAGCAGCCGGTAATTGAGTCTGGCGAGACATTCAGCTACTCTAGCCAAGTAAAATTATTTACTAATTCTGGTATGATGCTAGGATTTTATAAAATGCAAGATGCTGTAGGTAATGATTTACAAGTAAATATCCCAGCATTTTCGCTTGATATTTCTTTGGAAGAGATGAGAGTTAACTAATAAAATTAGCAAGTAATAACTTACTAATTTTATTAGTAATATATTTTTGTAGTTTATTTCAACTCACTTAAGAAACTATTTACAGATTCTCTTAATGTTACTGCTTGCGATTTTAAAGTTACAGATAATTGTAAAACGTCATCTGCTGATTTTTTTGCATTCATATTCGCAGAAGTAACAGTATCTAAATTATTATTTATAACTTGAGAATTATTTGCCGTAGAAGTCATCCTACTTGCAATTTCATTTGTAGTAGCTGATTGTTCTTCAACAGCAGCTTGTATACCACTTGCATATTCATTAACTTTACTTATAGAAGTTTGAATCTCTGATAAAGCTGATATAACATTCTTTGAAGCTGATTGCGTTTCAACAATAGTACGAGAAATTTCTTCTGTAGCTTTTGTAGTTGTACCAGCTAATGTTTTTACCTCGTTTGCAACAACAGCAAATCCCTTGCCAGCCTCGCCCGCTCTTGCTGATTCTATTGAAGCATTTAAAGCAAGTAAATTAATCTGCCCTGCTATATCTTCAATTAAAGTAATTACTTTACCTATGCTTTCTGTTGTTTGATTTAATGTATCGGCAGTTGAGCTAGCATTTTGTGTTTTTGTTACAGTTGTCTTCACTACATCTGCTGTTTGAGTTACTTGTGAAGAAATTTCTCTTACAGAACTAGAAAGCTCCTCAATAGCTGTTGCAACTCCATTTATATTATTTGAGTTTTCTTTAGAAGATTTAGCTGAGTTATCAATATCTTTACCTACAGTATCAACAATACTTACCATATTATTAGCGTTTGATGAGAGTTGGTCTGCAGATTGCTCAATAGTATTTATAACTTTTGCTATTGCCTGCTCGAATTTCATTGCAAGCGCTCGCATGATGCTCTTTCTTTCTTCTGACTGTTTTTTCTCTGATTCGATTTTCTCTTCTTCAAGCTTTTTCACCTTTAAAGCATTTTCTTTAAAAATTAATATAGCTCCAGTTATCTCACCAACTTCATCCTTACTATTCATTTTAGGTATCTCAACAGAAGAATCTCCATTAGCAAGCTTAAGAGTGGCTTCAGCCAAACTGCTTAATGGCTTTATAGAAACTATATTCCACCACGCAAACCCGCCACCAATTAATAATGCAACTATTGTTAAGATTATCATATATTTTTTGAAATTCTTAGCAATAGTCATAGCTTCTTCTGCTAATACATTATTTTCTTTCTCTTGATAATCTATGAATTTATTGATTCTTCCTAGCCATTCGATAAAAAGAGGTCTGGCTTGCTCCATTAATATAACTTTTGCCTCTCCTAAGTTATTTTGTTTTTGCAACATTATAACGTTTTGAATAATAGGTAATGTTTTTGCTTCAATTTCCTTTATACTAGCTAGTATCTTAAGTTCGCTTTCAGATGAATCAGTTTCACTATTAATCATTTCATCCATAAGTTTTGCTGAATCAGCGTAGAATTTTGCCAAGCGGTCTATTTCGATAACCGCCTCTCTCATTTCCTTTGCGCTTGAGACAAGCACCACATCACGCAAGTAAATAGCACGATCATGTACACTTCCACGAAAATTAATAGCATAACGTTGTTTAACGCTATTAATATCATTTATATGCGTCAGGCTTTCATTAACTTGCGTTACTTCTCTTATTCCAATTATAGTTAAGATTATTATTAGTGCCAAAATAGCTCCAAACCCCCAGACTACCCGAGTTACAATTTTAGCATTCTTGAATATATTCATTACTATCCTTCCATTAAGATAAATTTTATTCTGTATAATTTTATAGCAAGAGCATTAACAAAATGTTAATTATACGGATGATTTCTAGATATTTCGCTAATTAATTTTTTAAGATATGATGTATATTCTTGCGCAGCTCAGGCAGTAAGTCCCTTGCATACCAAGGGTTTTTTCTGATCCAGCCATTATTACGCCAGCTTGGATGAGGTAGGACAAAAAAATCTGGTAAATATTCCCTCCAAGCATAAATTGTCTCAGTCAATGTAGGTTTTACCTTGACCTTAAGGTAATATTTCTGTGCATAGCCGCCGATAAGTATAATGAGTTTAATATTTGGCATATGATTAAAAAGTGGCTTATGCCACATGACTGCATGCTGAGTATTTGGCCCTTTATCTCCCCCATATTTATCATGACCTGGAAAACAGAACCCCATAGGAATTATAGCGATTTTGTTATGGTCATAAAACTCATCACGAGTAAGCCCCAGCCATTCCCGCAAGCGATTACCTGAAGCATCGTTCCAAGGAATGCCTGAATTCTGCGCTCTTACACCTGGTGCTTGACCTATTATAAGTATTTTAGATTCACGGCTTAGCTGCAATATTGGAGTTGATCCAGGCGGCGATAACGGGTCAGTTTTAATATATTCAGTAATATCGCTTAGGAGTTGGTCTAGGGTCATAAGAAATTTTTATTGCTGAGTAACTAACAATATGTCATTTCCGCGGAGGCGGAAATCTAGTGAAAATAATCATTTTAGAATCAAACCAAATGGTTTGACGACATTCTACTTCTGGAATCCATATCCGCCGTTCAAAGCTTTATAAATAAAGCTTTTCGCAGGTCAAGGAATGACAGCCAAGGAGGCTTAGGCGGATAA
Organism: Rickettsiaceae bacterium; assembly: GCA_020697135.1. Taxonomy (GTDB): domain Bacteria; phylum Pseudomonadota; class Alphaproteobacteria; order Rickettsiales; family Rickettsiaceae; genus JAJFBM01. The sequence goes on along the minus strand of JAJFBM010000016.1, from coordinate 18,938 downwards.
CTTTGCTCATGACTACATCCTACACCCCCATATTTTTTATTCAATACAGCATTTTTTATATTTTTTACCACTACCGCAGAAGCAAGGATCATTACGGCCTATTTTTGGCATGCCACGTTCATATGGTTCATGCGAATGATGATGGTGATGGTGGCTACAATTTTCATCATGCACATGATCATCATGATCAGGGATATGGGTTTGGTTTGTAGATTTAGTCTTAGTCATAATATGCATCCATACTTGTTTTAATAAATTCTACAATTTACCCTAAAACTTTAGAAAAGTAAAGATTGTCTCATCAGGATATTTTCCCCCTCCCCCCTATTTTTCGGTTCTTTGTCATTGTAAAAATAACATAAGGCTTTTATAGCAACCCCAGGGGAACTTAACACCTAAGTTCAATTTGATAACAATATTACTTCGTCGCGTAAACGTTCCATGACATGACACCCCTTGAGGCACGCCACCTCCTATTTTTTATTTAAATTGAGAGGAGAGTGGCTATGATCATATCATTTTTTTAATTAGAACTAAGTATTAAATCGATAAAGTCAATCGACAAATTCTTTTTAGGGATTGAATTAAAAATGAAAGAGAACTAGGATAAGTACAATTTTCTCTTGATCTAACATTTAAATATGGATTGCTTTCCCATATGCTGAAAGTACTGATTCATGTAACATTTCAGAAAGTGTTGGATGAGCAAAAATCGTATGCATGAAGTCTTCTTCAGTCGCTTCCATGGACTTGCCAACTACATAACCTTGGATAAGTTCTGTAACTTCAGCACCCACCATATGTGCCCCAAGTAATTCACCAGTTTTTTCATCAAATATAGTTTTAACCAAACCTGTTGGCTCCCCAAGTGCAATTGCTTTACCATTACCCATGAATGGGAATCTACCTACTTTTATCTTATAACCTTTTTGTTTTGCTGCTTCTTCTGTGAGGCCTACGCTTGCAATTTGCGGCATTGAATAAGTACAGCCTGGAATATTTTCACGAACCATTGGATGAGGGTTTTTACCAGCAATTTTCTCTACGCAAATTATTGCTTCATGACTTGCTTTATGTGCAAGCCAAGGAGCGCCTGCAACGTCACCTATTGCATAAACACCTGGCTCACTAGTTGCCAGATAAGCATCAGTTACGATATGTCCACGGTCAAGTTTTACTTTTGTATTTTCAAGGCCTAAATCTTCAGTATTAGGGCTAATACCAACTGCCATGATTAGACGATCCGCATCTAAAGTTTGCATCTTGCCACCATGCTCTAATTGAAGCTTTACCGAGTCTTTCGTTTTACTCAATGATTTTAACTGAGCCCCAGTCATGAACTTAATTCCAAGTTTTTCAAACTCTTTACGAGCAAGATCGGATATTTCTTTATCCTCAACTGGAAGGATTCTATCCTGTACTTCGATAACAGTTACGTCTACACCAAATGCATTATAAAATGAAGCAAATTCAATACCAATTGCACCAGAGCCTACTACTAAAAGCTTCTTTGGCATTGTATCTGGCACCATTGCATCACGGTACGTTACTACAAGCTTACCATCTGGCTCGTAACCTGGCAAAACTCTTGCTCTTGCACCAGTTGCAATAATAATGTTTTTAGTAGTGAAAATTTCTTTAGCGTCTTTGCTTTCAACATGAACCCTACCGCTACCACCAAGTCTTGCATGACCATCAATTACGGTAACTTTGTTTTTTTTGAGCAGTCCTTTGATACCTTGTGATAATTGGTTTGCAACACTTCTTGAGCGCTCAACTATCTTTTTGATATTGAAATCAACCGATTTTGCGCTGAGCCCAAAAGCATCCATATGATTAGCATAATGGTAAATTTCAGCGCTTCTAAGTAATGCTTTTGTTGGAATACAACCCCAATTTAAACATACGCCACCTAAATGCTGCTTTTCAACAACCGCAACTTTCATACCAAGTTGTGCTGCTCTAATTGCTGCAACATATCCACCAGGCCCTGCGCCAATTACCATTAAATCATACATAAATTTCTCTCTTTATAATAAATTTTTATCTATTACTAGATTCCCGACTTCACGGGAATGTCGTGAATTTAAAAATTAGACAAACATTGTTACTGGGTTCTCAATAAACTTTTTAAATGCCTCTAAAAACTTTGCCCCAACCGCCCCATCAACTACTCTATGGTCAACCGATAATGTTACATCCATTACATTTGCAACTTTCATTTCACCTTTTTTTACAACTACACGTTCATTACTTGCACCCACTGCAAGAATACAGCTTTGTGGAGGATTGATAATTGCATTAAACTGCTTCACACCAAACATACCAAGATTAGAGATACTAAAGCTTCCCCCTTGGAACTCATGTGGGGCTAGTTTATTATCACGTGCACGCTTTGCCAGATCCTTCATCTCTTGCGATAATTGCGATATAGATTTTATATCAGCGTTTTTTATAATTGGAGTAATCAGACCACCTTCTATTGCAACAGCAACCGAAATATCAACATTATTATATAACTTTATCGCGGCTTCTTCCCAACTTGCATTGGCTTCAGGAACAGCTTTTAGTGCCATTGCTACTGCTTTAATTACAAAATCATTCACTGATAATTTATATGGATTTACATCTGTTGCTGCATCATTCATTTCTTTACGAACTTTTAGCAGCTTATCCACTTCACACTCAACTGTTAAATAAAAATGTGGAACAGTTTGCTTAGATTCAAGCAGCCTCTTTGCAATTACTTTTCTCATATTTGAATTTGGAACAAGAACATATTCTTCGGAGTTACGTCCCATAATAGGAGATGCAACAGATGCTTGTGCAGATTTGGTTTGTACCCCACCTTTGTCTTTTGCACTTAACACATCTTCTTTTACAATTCTGCCATGCGGGCCACTACCTTGAACTGAGCCTAAATTAATATTTTCTTGCTCAGCAATACGTTTTGCTAGAGGGGAAGCAAATATTCTATTCCCATTATCAAGGGAGCAAGATGAGATTTGAGAGTGAGTAGCAGCTGGAGATGTAGCTTTTTCTGCTTCTTGTGGTTTAGCAGCTGCAGGCGCTGCATTATTTGATGCAATCGAATCTATGGCTGATGCATCTTCACCATCTTCAAGCAATATGGCAATTATATTATTTACAGCAACATTTTCAGTCCCTTCTGCAATTACTATTCTTGCAAGAATACCTTCATCAACTGCTTCAACTTCCATTGTTGCTTTGTCAGTTTCAATCTCTGCAATCACTTCACCAGCTTTTATTTTCTCCCCTTCTTTCTTAAGCCAACGAGCAAGATTACCTTCAGTCATGGTTGGTGATAAAGCTGGCATTAATATTTTAATTGGCATATTCCTTTCCTTAATCTAATTACAACTATTATCTTTTATAGCAAGCCTTAAGCGCCGAATCAACAATATCTTGAACCGTAGGTAGAGCAAGCTTCTCCAAGTTCGCGGCATAAGGTAATGGCACATCCTTGCCACAAACAACCTCTACAGGGGCATCCAAATAGTCAAAAGCCTCTCTCATAATAAGCGCTGCAATTGATGCTGAAACGCCACCGAAAAACCACCCTTCATCAACTGCAACAAGCCTGTTAGTCTTTTTCACAGAGTGAATAATCATATCTTCATCAAGTGGCCTAATTGTACGGAGATCAATCACTTCAGCATTAATGCCTTTCTCAGCTAAAATATCGGCTGCATCTTGAGCCATTTTTACTTGTAAAGAATAAGCTGTAATTGTAACATCACTGCCCTCACGCACCATGCGAGCTTTACCTATTGGTATCTCAACTTCATTATCAGGAAGTTCAAATGACTGGCCGTAAAGAATTTCATTTTCTAAGAATATTACAGGATTTGGATCTTGAATAGCGCTTTTAAGTAAGCCCTTCGCATCTTCTGCAGAATATGGCGCGATAACTTTAAGGCCAGGAACATGTGCATACCAGGCAGCGTAGTTTTGACTGTGTTGAGCTGCAACTCGAGCAGCAGCACCATTAGGACCACGAAATACTATAGGGCATTTAACCTGACCACCAGACATGTAATTTGTTTTTGCTGCAGAATTAATTATTTGATCAATTGCTTGCATCGCAAAGTTAAAGGTCATAAATTCAACAATAGGCTTTAGCCCATTAAATGCCGCACCAACTGCAATACCTGCAAAACCATGCTCGGTAATTGGAGTATCAATTACTCGCTTCGGGCCAAATTCATCTAGCATTCCTTGGGTAATTTTATAAGCACCTTGATATTCGGCAACCTCCTCTCCCATTACAAATACTTTCTCATCTTTTCTCATTTCCTCTGCCATTGCATCGCGCAGAGCTTCTCTTACTGTAACTTGTGGCATATTACACCTTGCTTAATTAGAATATATATCAGTATAAAGTTCGCTTATCTCAGGCTCTGGAGAATTGGTTGAGAATTCAACAGCCTCAGCTACAACTTCTTTTATCCTTTTCTCAATATTTTTTAGCTCTTCTTCGGAAGCTATTTTCTTATTTAGAATAGTTTTCTTTAGTTGCTCAATAGGGTCTCTTTCATCCTTAAAGACAGCTACTTCTTCTTTACTGCGGTATTTTGCCGGATCAGACATTGAGTGCCCACGGAAGCGATATGTCATCATTTCTAAAATATAAGGACCATTGCCGGCGCGGATATATTCTGAAGCTTTCATTGCAGCTTTATAAACTGCCTCAAAATTCATCCCATCAACTCGCTCACCAGGAATACCAAATGATTCACCTTTTTTATAAAGCTCGGTTACAACTGTAGATCTTTCTACTGATGTTCCCATCGCATATTGGTTATTTTCAATTACATAGAGTACTGGAAGTTTCCAGAGCGCTGCCATATTAAATGCTTCGTAAACTTGCCCTTGATGTACTGCCCCATCACCCATATAAGTATGGCAAATATTATCCGTACCTTGATACTTTTCGGCAAAAGCAATACCTGTACCGAGCGGAATCTGCGCTCCAACTATACCATGTCCCCCAAAGAATTTACCAGGCACATCAAACATATGCATTGAGCCACCCTTACCCTTAGAGCAACCAGTAGCACGACCCATGAGTTCTGCCAAAACATATTTAGGCTCAGTTCCAGCAAGGATAATATGACCATGATCCCTATAGCTTGTAATTGCAGCATCCCCTTTTTGCTTTGCAAATTCAAGGCCTGTTACTACTGCTTCTTGCCCAATATATAAATGGCAGAATCCTCCAATTAAACCCATCCCATAAATTTGGCCACATTTTTCTTCAAACCTACGGATAAGTAACATCTTCTCGTAAGCTTCTAAAAGTTGCTCGTTTGAGAGTTCGTAATTAGAACTAGTTTTATTTTTTTTCATTCTTTTTCCTACTACTTTAGAAGTTTTAGAATGCTGCGACTTTAACAGAAAGTCAAACAACTTATCTTTTGCTTGATAACATATACATTTTGCAGTTACATTAAAGCAAAAAAAAATATTTAGTATGGATAAAATTTTAGTTTCTTGTCCGCAAAGCGTGGATTTAGCTAGAACCGTTGCAGAGAAAGCGCACCTACCTTTTATAAGTTTAGTTTGTAAGACCTATAGCTGTAATGAATATCTACTAAAACTTACTGTAGATGCTGATCTGAAAGATAAAAAAGTAATATTATTTCAAGGGCTAAATAAATCGGTTAATGATGCAATCTTCGAATTATTTCATGCGCTTGATATTGTTAGTCGCTTAAAGCCAGCTAAAATTGATTTAGTCCTGCCTTATTTATTTTATTCAAGGCAAGATAAAGAGCAGCCGCACTGTTCGCATGGGTTAAAACTTTTTCTTAAATTACTTAAAAGTTTTGGTGTAAATAATCTTACGACAGTTGATATGCATTCAGAAATAGACAAATGGGGCTTGGGAATTGAAATAGTAACTATTTCCCCTACCCCGCTATGGGCAGAACATATAAGGGCGAGATATGCAAATAATATAGTTATAGTTACTCCTGACAATGGAAGTTTAAAGCGCGCAAGATCATTGGCTGAAGCGCTCGAAAAGCCTTTAATCGAATTAAAGAAAACAAGGATGAACGGAATAGTAACCTATCCAGAATTTTTATGTGAACTAGATCCAAAAAATTTCTATATATTAGTTGATGATATTATTGATACTGGGGCAACGCTTTGCCAAGCAGCAGAAATATTATACAAAGCCGGCGCAAGGGATATTATTGCTTATTGTACGCATGGAATACTTGCAGATGATGCTTATAAAAGAATTGAGGATTCGAGGATAAGAGAGCTTTATATAAGTAACTCAGTTGAGAGGTTACAGGCGAATAAGTCTTCAAAAATTAAAATTACAAATATAGAAAAATTATTAGTGCAGCAAGTAATAGCTGAATAGATGAGAATTCTTACAAGTTTAATAAAAACTAAAATTTTAGGATAAAGAAGACGCTGATTTGCGACTTCTTAAATTATTTAGTTAATATTTGAAAAAAAATCAGGTGAGCAGAACCCTTTTTCAACTTCAAGCACACCTATAATATTCATTTTATGTACACAATTGAAATTAGTATGATTATCATTAAAACTAAGCCCTGGAACATGGTAAAGAACCGCATGGTCAGCATAAACCGGCTCAGTAAACTTTACAGGAGACATTATTATTAAGTATTCTACGTTCACTTCCTCATTATAAATTATTTTAGTATTAGTGCCATCACCTATAATAAGCTGTTTTTGCTTCATTTTACTATACCCTTTTTTTGCTTTTATACATTAAGGTTAAACAAACTTAACCTTAAGTGGAAAATATAGCGCCTTCTTTCTCCATATACAAGAGTTATTTATCATATAAAGAATGGTTGTAGCAAAAGGTGCTTATTTTCGCGCCTCTAATTATTTGATAAAGTAATTATCTACACACAATCACCATGCGCACCAGTTAAGACTATATCGGCAGCGCTTGTACTCTCTATAACAGCGCAACTCATTTTCAAATTTCCACAATTGCTAAGATAACCATCTTATGATATCAGTGTAGAAGGATCTAGTGTAAAGACGTCATCTGTTGATTCAACTTAATTAACCAACATATCAGGAATATTATTAGAGTTGCTATCAGTAATGCTAATACTATTGGTGCAATCAATTTTACCCCCCGAAAACAACTTTTTCTTCACCATATATGGAAATGTAATTACATCCGATCAATTCGCTCCCAGCTGGTATTTTAATAATATCTCCTTCAAACTCTACTTTACCGGTTGTTTCAATAATCATATTTTTTAAGTTAACTTCTTTCCCCTTAATAAAAATATCTTCATTCTCAATAATTATTTCCTCAAATTTGAATTCACTTTCTTAAGACAAATCTTCAATAGCAATTCTTATAATCTAGCTCTGTTTATGTTTGTTCAATACCCTAAAGTAACATTGGCATAACCCTCAAATATGACCTTCTATACTTTAATATAGAACTAAAAAGTTAAAAAAAGATCTTGGTTAAAATCCAAGTTTTATTGCTTTGGATCGCTTGGGTAAAATTATTATCGCATAGTTATGGTTAGTCGATGGTTAAAATAATTATCTTTTATTAGAAATAATTATTATGTGTTTTAACTTATATTTAATTAGTTTCACCTATACTTACTTTGACCATATCTCTTAAAATCCTTTAAAAGCTATGAAAAAATTTATTTCTTTCTTTTGAAATGAAATATCAATAAAATTAGAATATTTAGTGAGAATATCATGAATAATACCGATTCAAATACCCCTGAATTTTACTGCCATATGTCAGAGAAGCAAAAACTTATAACATTTGTAGGTGCTGCAGGAATATCATTAATTAGTCTTGTGGCACATAGCATAAATACTTATTTAAAGGGTATAAAAGAAGATGAATATAATAGCGAAAGCACTGAAGAAGAAAGTGCAAATAATATAGAGATTACTGCAAATAAAACAGAAACCAACCAGTTGGAAGATTTAACCTTCAGTGAGAAAATACATAAAGGCTGCTCAATTATTATTCCTACATTAGGAGTTACAACTGCATCATTCATAATTGCTGTTCCATTAATAGGTGGTTGGGCGCTTACAACTATGGATTTAGACTGCTCAGAACATTAAAAAAGATTATTAGTAATAGATGGGAAATTAGGTGGTGCCGGATGTCGGATTTGAACTGACGACCTACCGCTTACAAGGCGGTTGCTCTACCACTGAGCTAATCCGGCAATATTTAAGGAAACTATAGATTTGATCTTTATACACTTTCCAAAAAAGAAATCAAGAGTATTTTGAAAAATTTTTTCTTGATTTTATTAGTATATGACATTTTTTCAAATGTAAATTTTAGCATAAAGAGCATAACTCTTCATGCTAAAATTTCTTATTTATGCTGCAGCTTCTTTTTTAGGAGCTTTAGGCTTTCTGCTTTGAAGTTTAATCTCAAGCTCTTTTTTAACAGATTGAGGTAACTCAATACCAGCTGACTGTAAAAACAACGCTACTCTTTCAGTAGGTTTAGCACCTTGTGATAACCAATAGCTGATTCTTTCTTGCTTTAATGTGATTCTTTCTGCATTATCATGTGCAAGAAGCGGATTATAAGTACCTACTTTCTCGATAAAAGCACCGTCCCTTGGAGCTGTTGCGTTTGCAACTACTATTCTATAATAAGGACGTTTTTTTGCTCCACCGCGAGCTAATCTAATTTTTACTGCCATATTATTCTACTTATTTTATTTTTTCTTCTTTGAATTCGACGTGTTTTCTCACAACCGGGTCGTATTTTCTAAAGGATAACTTTTCAGTCTTTGTCTTAGGGTTTTTTTTCTTTACTAAAAAGAAACCTGTACCTGCAGTACTCCTTAAGATAATATTTACATTATTATTTTTCTTAGCCACTTTATTTAAACCTTTTTGAATAAACGTGAAAATCCTGAGTACATTACACGTATAGACACGATTAGTCAAGATCAAAATAAAGCATTATCAAGGTTTTTTAATTTTTTTTAAAATCCTCTAGACAAACAAAAAAAACTTCGCTATAAGCTTATGGAAAGGTTAAATAAACTCATTAGACCCCTCATTGGCTGGGTAGCTCAGTTGGTAGAGCAAAGGACTGAAAATCCTTGTGTCGCCGGTTCGATTCCGGCCCTAGCCACCACTTTAAACATACATCCTCAATCTATAAACTGTGTTAATCAAGAGCTTCTAAGCTAAAAATTTAAAATTTTCCTAGATCTAGCAAGAATCTCTTGTTATAGTTTTATAGATATTCATAAATTTCTGGGAGGATTATTATGAGAAAATTGAAATATAGATTTCTACTAACTTTTGCATTTATTTGTACAATATTATATACAAATATTGCTTATTCGAAAACTTACCTTGTTACCTGCGCAACAAGTGGAATCGGACAAGTAATTGCTAAAGACCTTGCAAGCCAAGGGGATACTTTAATACTTGTTGGAAGAAATCTTGATAAACTGACTTCATTAAAGAATGTCCTTGATACAAGCCATAATCAAAAACATCATCTTGTACAATGTGATTTTGAAGATAAAGAATCTATTACTAAAGTTATAAATGATATAGGGCAAGTGAAACTCGATGGTATAGTTCTTATTAGGCCTAGAGTTAAAACTCCAATGCATACAATTTTAAATGGCGCTGAGTGGAATAACTTCATAAATCTTACATATAGCGGGCCAATGGAATTATTATATAGAGCGCAACAAAGGTTGAATACACCTTCATCCATTGTGATAATCGGTGGAATAACATCATCAAATTATATTCCCGAATATGGCAATTCTAGTATTGTGACTTCAATGTGGGTAGCTGCTGCTAAAAATTTAAGTTATCAGCTTGCAAAGGACGAAGTAAGAGTCAATATTATTTCTCCATTTATAATTTTAACCGATCATAATATTAAGAAAATTGAAGATAGGGCTAAACAACATAAAACAACTTATCAAAAACACTTACAAAAGGAAGTTAAATCCCTTCCAAGCACAAGATATGGCGAGCCAAATGATGTCTCTAATCTTGTTAAATTCTTGCTTTCTAGAGAGTCCTCATATATAAATGGAGTAAATATCCCCCTTGATGGAGGCTTCAGTAAGGCATATTAAATTATATTGCTTTAATAATATTGTAGGACGCTTGTACAGTAGAAATATGTTCCTATAAAGTATGCATTCTTGAATTAGTTTTTATACTGGCTGCTAAAAATGAATTTATGATTTGATCATTTGTGTAACCCTCGTTTAAAACACGAGGATTACACTTTAATTCTTTATTTTGTTACCTCACAATAAATAATTATCAACCCAATAATAGCTGATAATATTATTAACCAATTTGCCTTTAGCTCCAAATAATATAGTTTTTTTGTATTCATCTTAAAAAATAAATATATAGGCAAAAGAATAGCAATAATAACTAAAATCATCCCAGCAAAACCTAAAACTGTAATAAAAGCATTAGGTACTAAAAGTGCTATAAAATAAGCTGGCAAAATTGTGATTAGAGCAGCTAAAATATTACGTATTACAGCTTGGGGTAATATTTTTGCTAACATCATTTTCAGAGAATCACATAACCCAACACCTACCCCAAGTACTGATGTTACGATAGCAAGTAGAGATACAACCCATACTAGCAACTGTACAGAGGGCCATTTAGCAATTTGACTTAACTCCTTTATTAACTCCCCAATTTCTACTTTACCTATAACCATTTGCTGATAAAAAGTATAATTTTCATTATGAACTACTGTTAAAACGCTACAAGTCCATATAATGTAAACTATAGCTGGAATTAAACTACCCCATAAGAAAGCTTTTTTTAAAATTTTAGCATCTTTATTACAATAATTAGTAAGACTATGAAAAATAACCTGAAAACCAAAGGATGTAAATACTACTGGTACTGCTTCTTTCCATGATAAGAAATTGCTAGCTTGCTCCGAAATCAGAGGTAAATATCCCCAATTAATCTTAACTATTAACCCAATGATTAATGTAGTTACTATTGCAATCAATCCAACGAACAATGTTCGGTTTATATAATCAATAAATTTTATAGGCAGAAGTAATAAAACTATTGCTATTGCACTATAACAAGTCGCAATAGTACTGAGTTCGTAAGTATGTAAAGGGCTTTCTAATAATTTCTGTATTATAGATGAACCTCCATAAATGAATACAGATAACAGTGAATAAGATAATAGCTTAAGGCTAATAGTACCAATTAACTCTGCTAATCGACCAGAATATAACCTACCAAGCGCTCCTAAACTCAACCCTTGCCCAGCCTGTAAATTAAGTTCAAGATTAATAAGAGAGGTAAAATACATAATAGACCATGTTAGTATCATCAAAATGATACTAGGAATAAGACCAAGCTTAGCTAGAACTAAGGGTAAGGCGATCATACCGCTACCAATACATGTTCCTGCTATAAGTAAGATAGAACCAATTTGTTTTTTCATAATTTATTTTTCCTTTTTATATATTATCACTAACTAAATGTTAGCTTTTAGATTCTGCGAAGGAAATATTTCGCCTAAAAATTTCTAAAAATAGGTTTAAATTAAATTTCCTAACGCAAAACCTAGTATTAGACGAAATATATTCCACCCAAATATTGCATTAGCAGCTATTAAAGGCAGCCATATAAGATACTCTCTCTTAAATTACTAAGAGATATAGATAAACCTAAGCAAAAATTAATGTTAGGCGTTTATTAAAAAAAAAATGAGTTTTTATTGAAAAAAATGTCATGCCGATTAGGCAAAAAAGAAGGTATTACTAAATCGAGAATAAGAAATATATGAAGAGATAATTTTTAAAATATGAATATGGATAATACACTTTCGTGTAACTGAATTAAGTCGCTTTATAATATAATTACACATAATATAACCTAAATATTGATTTAAGATTCGAATATATTAACTTTTTACATATAACAGAAAACTTTAAATTAATAAAGAGGAATTTTTATATTCAGTAAACATATTTACGCACATATTTTCAGAAATATCCAAAAATATTATTACTCATTCCTTGCCAAATGCTCATAATCATTATATTGAGGAGCGTACCTTTTATTAGGGCAAGAAAGATAAATTGCTTCATCTTTTAAAAAGAAGCTAAGTAATTTTCTTAATCCATCTTCTGTAAAATCTACTATATCAATTTTTAATTTTACGGTAGTTTCTTTTAAATAAGGTTTGCTAGAACCGAGTTTAATATAGGTTAGCTTTATCTCCTTAAATCTCTTTATATTCTCAAAACCTCCATTAGCTAAAATAAACTGCTCAATAATAAGCTGAGGCGAAAGACCCGTCTCGATATCTTTTAAAGTAGGCACCCCCCCTGTTTTAAAATCTATAATATTCACAGATCCATCATAGCCAACTTCTATTCTATCAGCTTTAGCGGTGATAATAAGCTCATTTTGAGCAATAGACATTTTATATAGACCTTGAGCCTCTGTTAATACCCTCCCCCCTATTTTTCTTTTATATTCATCATATTCAATAAATTCACAAGCAATATTTTTAAATTTAGGCCACCAAAGATTTTCTGTAAATTTACTAATATTATTTGCTCTTAATACCTCATGCGCAATATTATAGATTGCCGAGATTTTATCCGCTCCCAAATCTTCATAAGACAGGCAGTATTTTTCAATTACATCATGGATAAATATACCAAACTCTTTAGGGCCTTGCTCTGCACCAATCGGCTCTAATTTTTCAAGTTTAAGTATTTTCTTTGCATAAAAAGCATGAGGATTACGCATTAAAAGCTCAAGATAAGTTACTGCAAGCTTTTTGGGAAAGTCTTTAAGGTAAGCTTTGCAAACTTCTTTTTCCTTAAGTAGAATTTTGTCTGTCGAAAGCATGTCTTTTACGACTGTAAACCAATCTATCTCAGGCTCTAAATGCCTTAAGAGATTTTGCGTTTCAAGTTTAGACAAAAACTTCAAAAGGAATCTTGAAGCAGTAGTCTCTGTACCCCCAGATTTTAAAGAACGTGTAAGGAAAACATTCTTACAATGTAGAACAGTATAAAAGCTTTCAAAATCTTTAATTATCTGTGAAGACTTTTTCTCAAGTCCAAGTGTTGCACGCATACGATCCCCCATCCAGGGATCCACGGAAGGTGCTTTTGGCCAGCTCTCATCATTTAAATCAGCAAGAATTACATAATCTATCTCAGTTATTAACCCAATCTCTTCAGGCTTAGCTGCAAATAATTTTGGTCGCCAATTACTTGAACATTCAACAGATTTTTGGTAAAGCAATATTGAAAACAATGTAGAAAAATCATTAGTATTAATATTTGTCAGTAAGCTTGCATCCTCTATTAAATCCCTTATATATTCAACAAGCGGAGCATTCTCTTCCTGCCAAATCGCTGGATACAAATTTTCTGCTACCTTAAGCAGAGTTACGAGTATAGAGTGAAAGTTATTAATGTGATTTTCACATATTTCAATCAAAGGATATAATTTAACAGTAAATTCTTCAAACCATGAAGCAAGCTTATCCTCACCCCGCATTTTAAGCCTTTCAACTATAAAATTATGATTACCTAATATTTCAGGTCCACGAAATAACTTTTTCTCTAACTCAAACACTTCTGGAGAATAAAAATATGGATGTTTCATAAAGCTTAAAGTTGCTGAAGCTTCAAACTTTGCTTCAACCATTTTAAATAAAAGAAGCAAATAACTACTTGCTTTAAATGAATACAAAGCTTTAGGCCCACATCTTTCAAACTCTAAGGCAAATCTTTTAAGAAAAACACTTATTTGATCAATAAGCTTTATGTTTTGCGTTATAACTGCAACTCTAGCCCTTGGATCATAATCCTTTAAATATTTTATAATTACAGCTATAAGCGCACTCTCCTCGGTTTGGTTAGCAGTTGGGATATATTGAATAGATTGGATACCTTCTACTGGCAAACGAATAGACGGTTTAGCAAGAAAAAATAGATTAAACAAACATTTTTCTCTAGCCTCTATACGTTGACTTCCAGGCTTAAGTAGCTTTATATCATGAAGGCTTATCCCACAATAATTAATCAAATTTGCTAAATACTGTAAATTTGCATGATGCTGAGCTTTATCCCAGTAGCTTTCCACAAGTTCCATACATATAGGCGGCAATATCCCTTTAATATGGTTACTACTTGCTGCAACTTGATATAATTCTTGTAAATGGGGTATTTCAGGCTTAAAGCCAGCAATTATAACTTTCTGTGCAATATTAGCTTTAAATGAGTTAATTTTCTCTTTTAATATAAATAGTTGCTGGCTTGCGCAATCTATTTTATTATGTTGACTTAAATATTGCTGCCATTCATGCTTAGCATAAAGCAAAAACTCCTGAATATTTAACCAATGTTCAGCATAATCGCCGTTATAAAGCTCAGTTAATTTAGTGATTACAATATCATTTAAAGTTAGCTCATGAAATAATCCACTAAGATTTTTACTTAAAGATAGGGCCTGCGTATAAGAATAATTAAATCTACTATAGGCTTGAATTATTTTAGTTAAAACAAACTCCTGCTCAATTATAGTTGCAACATCTTGATAATTATTTCTTGACTGTTCTTCTGTAGTTTCTATCGAGAAGTTTACATCATATAAAGTAGTTATTTTAGGCAGTATTAAGGCTTTTTTGCTTGTTTTATTAAGTAATATCTCTTGTAAATAGCGACAAGCTTTATAACTTGGAAGGTAAATATCGTATGATGATAAATCCTCTTTATCATTCTTTAGAAGAAAATCTGCAATATTTTCTAAATAAGGCGTTGAGGGAGGAATAAAGAAAAGTCCCATAATTTATAAATATAAAATATAATATATTAATCTTGAAATAAATATTATAACACAAAAATTTATTATACTAAGCCTAATAAATCCTGCTATTAACATTAAAAATTTTCCCATAATAGGAATAACGTTCAATGTAAGTAGCAATATTTTACTTCCACTAAAAGCTCCTTGCAAGACTGCATAATTGCGTATCATAATTGGATCACTAGAGGATTTATATATATTATAGAAAATTCTTCCAAAAATATAATTAATGCCCCCTGCAATTGTTGAAGCAAAGGCAGATATAAGAGCAATATTGAGTTTATTATAACCACCCAACATACACATTGTTTTATTTACCATCTCTCCCCTAAAGGTGAAAAAAATATTTGCCACTAATGTGTCTGTAAATAATAACCAATAGGCTTCAAAGATCGTCATCATCTTATTTTTGATATATTTGTTTATAAATCAGGCTTCTGTCTAAACTCTACAATTTATTAATTCCTAAGTTGAAAGAAATTGACTTTTTAAACAAATAATATATTGTATTGTTTTTTTTATAAATAGAAACTTTAGTATAAGATAGAAAAATGTTCATAACTTTTGCTAATCAAAGAAAACCTCTTATTTTATGGGGTGTAGTCACATTATTTTTTGCTTTCCAATTTATTTTAAGGCTAACTGTTGGAATCCTTAGGGAAGATATAATGAGCAAATACCATATAGACACCATTGCTTTTGGTAGCCTTGCAGGGTTTTATTATCTTGGCTATGCTGGTATGCAGATACCTTTTGGAATAATGCTTGATCGCTTCAATTTCAGATCCATAGTAATTCTTGCAATAATGGTAACAGTAATTGGCACACTTCCCTTCATTTATGCTGAAAATTGGTATTATGTTTTAATAGGTAGATTCCTAATTGGCGCTGGCTCTGCTGTAAGTTTTCTAGCAGTCACAAAAGTTATCAAGCTGTTTTTCAGGGAATCTCAACATCCTATGATGATAGGCCTCTCCTTTACATTTGGTTTAATGGGAGCCGTTTTTGGTGGCAAACCTATGAAACTTATTTTCGATAATTTTGGTTATGAGCAAGGGTTTAGCTTACTTATCATTATAAGTATTCTAGTTGCATCAATTATATATGCTGTTAAAGACGCCGCTATTACAAGAGTCGATGAGCAAACAAATATTAACACCCCAACTATAAAAGATGTATTTGCCTTACTTTTTAACCCTACAATACTGCTTATTGGTATATCAGGTGGCTTAATGGTTGGCGCTCTTGAAGGGTTTGCTGATGTATGGTCTATAGCATTTTTCAATGAAATATACGGTATAGAGATAAAAGATAGTATCTTTGCAAACTCTTTCATTTATATTGGAATGTGTTTCGGAGGGCCAATACTGGTTTATGTTGCTGAAAGTTTAAAATCAGATAACAAGGTTATCTTACTTACTAATATTTTAACCATATTAGTTTTCGGATTATTATTTATGTTCAGATCTTGGAACTATTATTTACTATGTGCTTTAATGATATTTTTAGGAGTATTATGCTGCTATCAAGTTATAGTATTTACCAAAGTAAGCGGCTTAGTAGATAAGAAAGTTACTGGACTTGCAATAGCTGTAACAAATTGCATAAATATGTCATTTGGCTCGCTTTTCCATACAATAATAAGTTATTTAATGCAATCAGGCACCTTGATCGAAATGGAAGGCGAAGCTTTAAGATATGGATACTCAACTTTCATTATTAGCCTTTCTGTTATACCGTTTGCTTGTTTCATTGGGCAAATAGGTTTCCTGGCAGTCGGTTATACATATAGGTCTAAAAAACTGGCACAAGCATAGTAATATAGTTTTCTAATAAACCTATATACTTGATACAACTTTTGCATCTGTGAGGTAAATGAATTTCAAGAGCTTGTTTGACTTTATTAACCTCAATTATGGATAAGTTTTATTGCGTTATATAGGATAATTTGTTCAGGTTTTTCGTGCTGAGTTAATGGATATGCACAAAGGCTTGCTAGTATATTTATAAAGAAGTTTGTAGGCTCTATGTCTTGTATATTCAAGGTTCATTGTTCGCTTGAGCTTATAAAATGCTGTCTCTATAAGGAATCTTTTTCTACGCAATATTTTATCTATTTAATCTATAAGATAATTTTTCATGTTTCTCTTAATACCTACAAAGAATGATTCATTCAATGATATTGCTTTGATGTCTGTGCTATATTTCAGCTTCTTGCAATAACCTTTCTTGCTACCCCCCTGTTCTTAATGTAAGGCAAGGCTCACCTATATAAATAAAAAAGAGCCCGTTCTACTGAACGAGCTCTATATTTTACCAGAAAAAGTAATAGCACTAAGTAAAATGAATTACTTCTCACCCTTTTGGTTTAACGCAGCACCTAGAATATCGCCAAGTGTTGAACCGCTTTCAGCCGAACCATACTCTTTAATTACTCTCTTACGCTCATCAAGCTCAAGAGCTTTAATTGATAAAGATACTTTTCTAGATTGCTTATCGATAGTTTGAATTTTAGCTTCAACTTCATCTCCAGCTGAGAATCTATCTGGCTTTTGTTCTGACTTCTCACTTGAAAGGTCACCCTTTTTAATGAACGAAGTGAAACCTTCAGCAAGCTCAACTTCAATACCATCTTCTTTAACTTCTAGAACTCTACATTTTACATTATCACCTTTGTTGAAAGAGCTAAGGCTTCCTTCATATGGATCATCTGATAATTGTTTGATACCAAGAGTAATACGCTCTTTTTCGACATCGATTGCAAGAATTTTGCATTCAACATCATCACCCTTCTTGAAAGATTTTAAAGCTTCTTGGCTATTTCCAGACCAAGCAATATCAGACTCATGGATCATGCCATCAATCTCATCACCAAGCGCTACAAATAGGCCGAAATCCGTAATATTTCTAATCGGAGCTTTTACAACATCCCCAATATTATGTTTCTCAGCAAATGCTTTCCACGGATTATTAGAACATTGTTTGATACTTAAAGAGATTCTATGTTTTTCTGAATCAACTTCAATTATTACAAATTCAACTTCTTGACCAATATTTAAAAGCTTACGTGGATGTTGGTTGGTTTTTGTCCAGCTAATTTCCGAAGTATGAACTAAACCTTCAATACCTGGCTTAAGCTCGATAAAAGCACCATAATCAGCAATATTTGTAACTTTACCAGTCATTTTTTTGCCAACTGCAAGCTCTTGCTCTAACCCTTCCCATGGGTTGCTATCAAGCTGCTTCATACCAAGAGAAATACGCTTTGTTTCTTCGTTATATTTTATAACCATAACTTTGATTCTTTGACCAAGGCTTAATACCTCTGAGGGGTGATTAATTCTTGTCCAAGAAATATCTGTAACATGCAGAAGACCGTCAACACTACCAAGATCAACGAACACACCGTAATCAAGGATATTTTTAACCACACCCTCAAGAACCATGTTTTCTTTGATTTGTGAAAGCATTTCATCTCTTGCTTCAGATCTTGATTCTTCAAGGATCGCTCTTCTTGATACAACGATGTTACCAAGCTTTTTATCCATTTTTAAAATTTGGAATGGTTGAACAATACCCATTAATGGATTCATATCTTTAATTGGACGAACGTCAACTTGGCTACCAGGTAAGAAGGCAACCACACCAGATAAATCAACAGTAAAGCCACCTTTAACACGGCCAAATATCACACCGTCAATATATTCACCTTTCGTAGAAGCATTCTCTAAAATTACCCATGATTCTTCACGAATAGCTTTTTCACGGCTAAGTACTGTTCTGCCGTTACGCCCTTCAATTTTCTCTACATAAACATCAACCATATCTCCAACTTGTGGGATTTGGCTATTCATCGATAAAGTAAATTCTGTGAGTGGAACTCTCCCCTCATTTTTTAGACCTACATCTATTACTGCAACGTCTTTATCAACGCTTACTACTTTACCTTTAACAACAGTACCTTCTTTCACTAAATTATCATTAGCTTTTTCTAGTAACTCTGCAAAATTTTCTTTTGACTGAAATTCTTCACCAACTTGAGG
>JAJFBM010000047.1 GCA_020697135.1 Rickettsiaceae bacterium | reverse complement strand
AAATGCACCTTTATAACTACAATAAAAAAGTAAGCTTAATTTTCTATCAATCCCTTCCAGAGTAATAGGTATATATATATTTTCTTTTGTTAATTTTCCTAAAAGATTATATAATAATAAGGCGTTATCATTATCAATTGCTGACTGAATATTTTTTATAAGATTTTCATCTGGCGTTATCTCACCAACGTATGTCTCATTTTCTTTTAATCTTTTAACTGTTAATTCTTGACTATTATTATTCGAATTTTCTAATTCTCTCTTTTTCCCAACCATAAGTACCGCGTTTTTGTAAATTTTTTTTAATAATTTTATATCTTATATTAAAATTTTGTCAAGTAATATTAATATTTATGCCTATTGCCCCCTCAAACAGCAATTGCAACAGAGGATGAAGAAAACACTGCGTTTGATATGTTAAAATTTAAGCTTTTACGAAGTATATTACTGATTAATTTAGGTATTTAGGGACATATTGCAAATTTTTAGAAAGTATGATTTTTGTGGCCCTGTTGCAGAAATTAGCTAAATATTTAATGCAAATGAAAGAGCAGGGCTTGTTAACCCTGCCTGTATAAAAATTAGTATATGATTTTAGAGATTTAAATATATACTTCAGTATCCTCTCCAGCGTAAGATAATAAATCTTCATTTAATTTATTGAATAAATCATCGAAAGAATCCCATGGATATGGTAAATTATCTTTAGTCGTTTCGCCTTGTGGTAATATATCTTTACAATCTTCTTTTCCTACATATTGATTATACATAACGTCTAAATCATCATTTTCATCAATGTGAAGCAAAGTTTGAGAATGAGGAATGGGCTTTATTCCATCACTTTCATTGTTGAGGCAGTAACGATTATACAGCTCGTCAATATCTAATTTGAAAATATCATCTGGAGAAGGTAAATTTCTACCAGCCGAAGTCTTAAGTGGAACTTGGCTATTAGTACTTTCTGAAATAGCAACTTCATTATTAGAATTAGATAATGTAAGATTACTTCCTGAACTAAAATCTTTTACTGATGATACTTTTTCGGATATTGAAGAAATGGTTTCGCTATCAGGATAAGGGTTTATATTTAAATCTAATTGATAGTCTTCATAAGTTGTATGACTTGATTGGGTTATAGGAAGAACAGGTATAGCATTGTTAGATGCATCTAATGATGGTTGAGTTTCAGTAAAAGCTGGTGTTGAATCATCTAATGTTTCGAATATTGTATAATCTTCTCCAGTATAGTTCATAGGTAATTCAAAGGGTTGCTCGGATGCTACTGTTGAATCATTCGCTTTTTCAAATGCTGCTGGAAAAGGTGGCGGAGCTAGGCTTTCATCATATCCAATAAAAGATGCTTTCTTTGCCGGAGGAGTATCTTCTAAATCAGTTAATGATCTTTTATTAGTATTTGGTAATATTTTTTCATTCGGGAAAATTTTTAGAGTTTTTGATTTGAGAATTTCTTTATCATTAGATTCCATATCAGTATCTATAGAATCTTCATCAATAAAAAATTTACTAAAGTCTTTTTCTCCTTTAAATGCGCTTTCAATCATAAACTTTATTACAGTTAAACCAAGCTTTGTAGCTTTATTAGTGAGGGCTTTTGATCGTTTGTTATTAGAAGAAAAATTCATTTTAGGTAAAATCAATTTAGCAATTTCTGTAGCTGTTATTTTCTCTTCAGCATTATAATAATTTTTAGATAAGAGATAGTCTAAAACATCTTTTTCGTTTGTATCTTTATTTTTGGGGTCAAAATTAATATGAGGATTGTTACTTCCTAATAAAATTTTTACAGCATCTAATTGTAGATGTGATGCCGCATAATGTAGCGGGCTACAGGAGTAAATATCAACAACCTTTTTAAGTTGACGCATATCATGTTCTTCAAGTAAAATATTCATTATTTCTGTGTAGCCAAGCTTTGCAGCCTCATGGATAGGGGTAAAAAAATTCTTATTCCCTTGGGTGGAATTAGCACCTTCGTTCAATAATAATTTTACCATTTCTGTTTTGTTAAAACGAGCTGCATAATGCAGAGGTGTAAAGCCTTTGCTATCGAGAGAATTTACATTGAGTTCGAAATTTACAATTACATTTTTAGCAATATCAGGGTTTCCGCCCTCGGCAGCATAATGTAATAAAAAATTTGTATCAGTTATATTTTTTTTATCATTTTCACTAAGCTTCCATTTATTCAAAACGTAGTTAAAAGCGTCATTATTGCCTGTGATACAAGTGTACTGAAGTATATTTATAAAAATCTCTTGACCATTATGTTTGAATTTAATTATATCCTTATAAGTTTTTGTTTTAAGAATCTCATCAAGTTGTGAAAACTGATTCGTTTGTAAGATTTTTTTAATAATTTTGCCGTAGTTAAATGTCATAAATATTTATATTTAATTAATCATTCACGTTTAACATAGTTTAAGTAAAAAGTAAAGTTTTATTAATTGATTTTTTTATTTTTTTTACAAAAATTAATGAAATCATATTTTAAGGGAATTTTAAAAAGAAAGTCTATACAGATTTAATTATCTATTCATATGAATTTTAACTGTCTATTAGAGAGATAATATAGTTTAAATTTAGGGTCTTCTAACCTTACAATTATTCCTTAATCATTATTAGGCTTATTAATGAGCTCTTCTATCTCGAAAACATTATTTTCAAGCAGAAAAGCTTGCAAATAATTATCAGATAGGTAAAATTATTATCTGTATAATATGTAATTAGGCTATACAAGGACCTTCCTTCAAGCTTAGTGTATTAAGTTAAATTAAATATAATTTTATTATGAAATTAATATTCGCTTATATAGTCATATTGTTCACTTTTTTAAACATTTATGGTTGTGCTAAAAAAAATTTAGAGATAGATTTATCAGGCCAGAAATGCCGTGAAGGCTATTATAAAGGACCAAATGATGACTTTAGTATCTTCGTGTTTTGTGAGGCTACAGGCAATAAAATAGGCGTCATCAATGTTCACAATGTTGCTGGCACAGAGACTGAACAAGTTATGTGGCCATATCCATTCCGCTTCTGGCAAGATAGAGAATGGTCAGTTGATGTTACAAAAGTTAGATGGTCTGACGATGGGTATTATTTATATGTTACTACCTCAGGTACCTATGGTACAGATAAAACTTATAAATTAAATTTAAGAGATCGAAAAGTGTATAAGTAGTTTAAGAGCACTTATATATTTCAAAGCTTTAACATTCTATATATTTTAGAAGCAAGATTAAGGTATAAACTTGGCTCTAGATTATCCTCACAATTCAAAGTTGCAGCAAGCATTAAGTGAACAAAATACCATTGTCTAAGGGTTAGAAGATTAAAATCAAAATATTCTGCAACAAATTTAGTGTCTTTTATAGGGTCTATAATAAAGGCTCAAACTTCATTGATTGGATGTCCTATTACCCCTTTAGGATCAATCACTGACCACCCTTCCCCATTTGAAAGCACATTATCAAGATGTAAATCGCCATGTAGAAGCACTCAAAATCCTGTATTACGCTAGAATTTATTATGGGCTTTCCTATAAAGGCTGGGGAGATGCTGGAGTAGATTATTAAACAGTTATATTAGAGCTCTCTCCTGCAAGCTCTAAGCCTTCAGCCTTACTCGCATAATGCTCCTCTATTAAATGCTCTATTTGTGTGGCAAGGCCACAATCTAATTTTGCTAAAGCCTCTTTAATAGTAGAGTCACTTAGAATTACTGGTGATTCTTTCCTACTCTTAAAGTTATTTGGCAGAGGAATAGAAGGGATATCTTTGATAATACTATTTTCCTTATTTAATATTATCTCATAATCATAAAACCCTTCATAATTATTATTATGTGCACAATGATCAACTGCTAATATTAAAACATTCGGAAGATATTCTTTAATAACTTGCTGTGCTGTTATTAAAGACTTTTGGTCAAGACCTGTGAATATTTCATCCAAAATAAGAATATCAGGTTTATCTAAAATTGCTTGAATAATTGCAACTTTCTTTCTTTGCCCTCCTGAGAGAGAATATAGATTAAATTCAGGGTCTTCTAACCTTATAATTATTCCTTTATCATTATCAGGGTTATTTATGAACTCGTCTATATTGAGCTTTTTCAATAGCTCAATTACAAAGTTTTTAACATTATTTCGCTCAGTATCTCTAAGGGACTGTATAATTTTAGGAAAATATATTGCTTCAAGCAACGTTGCCCCAGGCGGGTTGTAGGTATGTTGATCAATAAATACCACCTGCGCAGGTTTTCCATCTTTTAAAGGGTAAGAAAAACTACCATTACTTTCTAGGGGTTTTGAGATTCCTAATTTTAAATCTATTAAAAAACTGGTTTTTCCCCCACCTGAATTACCTGTCAAAGCATAATGTTTGCCCATAGGAAATTCAAAATGTGAGATTTTCAATATAGGAGATTTATCAAGGGACAATGTGTAATTATCAATAATAATCTTGCTCTCATCATTTTTTGTACGATCTATATTAGTCTGTAATGGAGACTCTATAATTGTTAAAAGTTTATTTACACGCTCAATAGATTCTTGCAACCATTTTGATTCAAAATTTTTATGATTAAAGAAAGAGTAAAGTAGCGATATTTGTGATTTTAATATAGGGATCTGTGCTAAAGTAAGCTCACCATTTGTAAGTTTATAAGCAAAAAATGATAAATCAGCTACGCCATTGATGTTATCAATATTAAAGTAGTCAGACAAAAACTTTTTTAATAACGGCTTATTCCCTTTTAAATCCTTTAGTTTCTTATTAGTGACTGCATGCTTCTCATTTAAAAAGCTATGTGCTTCCCTTACGTTAACTTGGTTTATATTGTAAGTTACTTCAGATTCTATTCTTCCTTTTGTTGATTCTAGCTTCCAATGTTCTTCCATATTTTTACTATCAGAATCACAGGTATATTTTTTTACTTTTTGGATTATGATTGAACATAGAACAAAAGGTATAATTGCTTCCGGGCTTACCTCAATCAGTGCTTTAAGAGACACAGCTGCAACCATCATTTTAGAACTTAAATCCTTTAACTTAGATGTTCCACTATCTGAAATAGATCTCAAATCATATCCCATATTATTAAATAATAAATCGTTGCTATTTTTGCCTTCTCCTTGAGAGATAAGTAATTTCTTACTATTATATTCTTTCACTAAGATCTTAAAGCTTGTTAAATTAAAAAGGTTATTTTGATTTTCTCTTAAAATTCCTTGTTGTTTTTTAAGAAAACCTTTACATATATCCTTTGCAATTATTATGGTAAATAATTTTGTCCCTTCCCACAAGAGATGAGATAATTCAAGATTATCCTTATTTTCAGTGAATATAGTTGGCACTAAGCCTGACCAATAATATACGCCAAGGTAATAAAGAAAAAGGCTATCTAGATATGAAGTAGCATATCCAATACCATAATCCAGACTCATATTTTTTATAAATTCATTATTCGAGAGCTCCTTGATATCTTGCTTAATTCGCTCAATTCCTTGTATAGGGTTACTTTTAAATGTTTTATAAACCTCACTAAATTCTTTAGTAGACACTATATTCTTCTGATCAAAAATCCTGTTAATAGTATTTACTGAAGAAATTGTTGAATCGAAAGGTTCTCTAAAATTCAAAAAATCATTGCCTATATAAGAAATTGCAGCACCAGTAAGCAGCGCTGTAGCATAAATTGGGGTTTGGTATCCAGGGAAAAAATATGAGCAAATTGCTTCAGCTGGCTTTATGGCCATTGAAGCCCAAAAGGTAGTGGATGCTAAGTAATGCTTATGTGTTTTTCCCATATTCATTAAGCGCTCATCGACGATTGAAGCAGCAATCCCTGTTACAGCACCTGTTGTTCCACCAATTATTGAACCTCCAAGAGCACTAACTCCAACTGTGGAAACATAAGAAGCCCAACTTGCAACATTACTTTTAAAACTATATGGTAATACTTCTTTTTCTTTTGCCATGATTGAACCTTTTTAAATTTACTAGGAATTAATATGGGTAAGACAAGATATTGTAAAGCTTTAATGCAATCTAGAGTTAAATTTTGGAGTAAGATGTAGCATATATATAAAATTATAACTTTATGCTTAAAGTAAGATATCTCACACCATCGTATATACTTTAGAAGCAAGCTTAAGGAATAAACTTGGCTCTAGATTATCCTCACAATTCCAACTGGCAGCAAGCATAAGATGAACAAAATACCATTGTCTAAGAGTTAGAAGATCAAAA
>JAJFBM010000046.1 GCA_020697135.1 Rickettsiaceae bacterium | reverse complement strand
ACCATTACCAAAGGAAAATGTTAAAGCGTTATTTTTCATAAAAATTTGTGCATATACATTATTTAACTCCTCAATATATAGCTCTTTATAACAAGCATCATGTTGCATCCCAAAATCAATATTTTTTATAGACAGTGGAGCATCATGAGCAGCTATATATGAAATAATCTCTTTAACTCCTTCATCAGATAAATGGTTTTGACCTAAATCAAAAATCTCTAAAGTAGGAATCGCCACAACTAAATCAACTAACGCTTTCGAAGATTTGTCATCTATAAAGTTTAAATTTATACTTAGTCGCTCAAGCGATATATTTTTAAATAAAGGAATTAATTCCTCTAAAATTTTATCATCAATTGCACATGAGAGGAAATTTACTGATTTGATATTTATATTTTTAGTAGTAAATAATTTTTTTATCTTCTCAAGATTATCTTCAAAATCTAAGTTTAAAGACTTAAAAGTTATCTCGTTTTTATATACATAACAAAGTTTAGCAACATGAATATTTTTCTTATTCTTATGATCAATTTCAAATACTTCTTTTACTATTTCGTCTAGAGTTTGTTCTTTATTCTTTGTATTTATAAAATTTTGTCTCGTAATATGCTTTAGCATTATATTCCTCATAATAAAATTGTAATAAGCCTTCTCCAAAATGAAGAAGGCTTTTAAGGGCTTGTTATTATTTCAAGCTGTTTACTATGGTAGCTATAATTACTAAATTTTTTATTAAGAGCTTACCCTTTGGGATTAATCATATCCTCAGGTTTAACATATAGATCGAACTCTTCAGCGGTAAGTAGAGATAATTTTATGGCTGCTTCTTTAAGCGTAATATTTTCCTTATGAGCTGTTTTTGCAATCTTTGCTGCATTATCGTAACCAATATGTGGATTAAGCGCCGTAACAAGCATTAAAGATTTATTTGTGAGCTCTTTAATTCGCTCAAAATTAGCACTCATTCCATCGAGACAATTTTCAACAAAACTTACACAAGCATCAGAAATTAATCTTATTGATTGCAGTACGTTATTTATGATTAAAGGCTTAAATACATTAAGCTCAAAATGTCCAGACATGCCGCCTACAGTTACTGCCACATGATTACCCATAACCTGTGCACAAACCATCGTGAGTGCTTCACATTGGGTAGGATTCACCTTTCCTGGCATGATAGAAGAGCCAGGCTCATTTTCAGGCAATATTAACTCGCCAAAACCGCATCTTGGGCCTGAGCCAAGAAGTCTAATATCATTAGCTATTTTCATTAAGCTTGTAGCTAGCACATTTAATGCGCCTGAGAATTCCACTAAAGCATCATTACTTGCAAGCGATTCAAACTTATTTGGCGCTGTTTTAAAAGGGACATTTGTAAGTCTTGCAATAGTTTCTGCAAATTTCTCAGCAAAGCCTGCTTTAGAATTTATACCTGTTCCAACCGCAGTTCCACCTTGTGCAAGGAAATATACATTCTCAAGTGCATTTTTTACTCTACTTATACCAAGTTCGATTTGTCTAGCATAACCTGAAAATTCTTGGCCGAGTGTAAGAGGGGTTGCATCCTGCAAATGAGTTCTGCCAATTTTAACAACGTCTTCCCAATCTTTTGCTTTTTTATCAAGCGCTTTATGTAGCATATCAAGAGAAGGCAAAAGTGCATTCTTAGTTTCAAGCGCTGTTGCAATATGCATAACCGTAGGGAAAGAATCATTAGAAGATTGCCCCATATTTACATGATCATTGGGATGGACTGGTTTTTTTGACCCCTTCTCTCCCCTCAAAGCTTCTATAGCCACATTTGAGATAACTTCATTTAAGTTCATATTAGTCTGCGTACCTGAGCCAGTTTGCCAAACCGCTAAAGGAAAATGTTGGTCAAATTCTCCTGATAAAATTCGCTCACAAGCTTTTACAATCTCTGAGCCAATATTTTTATCAAGACCAGCAATTTCCATATTCACCATAGCGCAAGCTTTCTTTTGCTGAGCAAAAGCGTATATTAATGGCTTTGGCATCTTCTCAACGCCTATCTTAAAATTCTGCAGCGATCTTTGTGTCTGCGCTCCCCAGTAATATTGATCCTCAACTTTAATCTCCCCAAAGGAGTCTGTTTCGATTCTATATTTTGTCATGTTTTTAATCCTTATAAAATGGTTATATTTAATAGAAAACTATAGCTCAATAATATCTCTTAGACAATTTTTAATGTCATGCACATAAACATTTTAATGTGTTTTATTTGTTAATAAGCAAAAAACTATTGTGCTTTTATTAACTATGAGTTTATATTCTTACATTCTATATAAATTAAATGGTATTATTATGGTAAGAGGCAAATATTTCGAATATGTAATAAAATTTAATAGTGCGCAATCTAAAAATATCTCTACGTTTCATACAAGCTCTATAACTCATTCATGTAATTATTCAAAAAAGTTTTACTCTACTGAACATATGCAAGAGTCTAATAATAAGGAAAATTGGCTTAAAGAAGCTTTAAAAAATACTCAGAAAATAATATTCGGTTCTAAAAATAATGCTTCTAGTAATATATCAAATCATACTAAAGACTTATCTCGCATAAGTGAATTTAAAGAAGAAACCCTTAAAACTGCAAACTCAAATGAAGAATTACTTGATTATCCATCAAAATCTGCATTAGCTATGATATGCGATCCTGATGTCTCTAATATTAACAATGAGGTCCCGGGTTACCTTAAGACGACGACTTTGGAACAAATACACGGAAAGAAAGGGATCGATATAATGGGCGAAACTCTAGATAATAATAACACCGAAACAAAGGTTGCAGGCGAGATAAATACACCTTCTGATAATTGATATTTGTTTTACTAAATTGATTAAGGATACATAAAAAATATAATCCTTTATCGTGAGCCTTCAAAACCATGCATTTTATAATACCATTGAAAAGCAATTATAGCACCTTTTACTGGTTGAATAAGAGCTATTGATAAGACTATAATAGTTGGAATCCATATTAAAAAATGCACCCAATCAGGCAGTATATAACGCAGCATTGTCCAGATAAAAAGAGGAATTACAATATGTCCAACTATTGTTATCACTACATAAGGTGGCATATCGTCTGCTTTATGATGATGCAATTCCTGTGAACAAACTTGGCATTTATCTCTTACCTTTAGAAAAGTTATAAATAATTTCCCCTGACCACACTTTGGACAGCAGCATTTCACTCCACGCTTCAAAGCTTCAAAAAGAGTAATATTATGCTTTGCCATAGTTCTCTTTAGTTAAAAATTGCCAAAAGCCTCTGATGATAAACTATAGCTGAATGTTATTAGAGATATGATAAAAAGAATACCTCCTTTTAAATTAGTTATTAAAACTAATATTATTAGGAGGTCAAAAACATAATTTAGTGTGAATAGAAATTATGCAACTTCTTCAACAGAAGCTTCTTCGGTTGTTACAGCAGAAGTAATGTAATCAACTTTTTGTGGCAATGGTTTGAAAGCATTTTTATTAATTTTTCTTGCTTCATCAGCAAGGAGAATAGGTATACCATCTCTTACTGGGTAAGCAAGACCTGCCATTTCGCTAACTAACTCTTGCGCTTGTCTATCATAAACCAATGGTCCTTTTGTTACTGGACATACTAATACTTTTAAAAGTTCTGATGATAATTCCATAATTCCTACTGTAATTAATTAATTTACTATTTAGTTAACTTAAAAATAACTCAATTGTAATTTACAATCAAGCTTTTTTTTGCAATTGATGGTTAGCCTTTCGCTTGCTGCCATGTAAGAGGTGCGCCATTTGTCCCTACAACAAGGTCACCTGAAGCCTCATATTCAGCTGCAAGGAAGGTGGTACGTTCAGTAACTAATTTTGTAGGTTTAATTTTTTGCCCATTATAAAAAAACTCTTTCGCCTGTTCACGAGTTGTAGGGTTATTTTTAGAAGCTGTTTTTGCTTTCCCCATGTTACTTCTCCAAATTATTTAAATTAAAATTGTTTAACATCCTATAATTTTTTAGAATTTTGTCAAGAAAAAAGTTGCTTAATATTGCTCATCATGCCACCTGATTTCTTCATTTTCGCTACTTTTTTTACCATATTATTGATTTTTTCAAAGTCTTTCATCATTTTATTTATATCACTTACCTGAGTCCCAGAGCCTGCTGCAATCCTTTTCTTACGTGATGCATTAAGCAAGGCAGGATATTTTCGCTCTTTTTTGGTCATGGATTGAATAATAGCTTCCTGTTTTTTGAACATAGTCTCAGCCTTATCCATATTCCCACTTAGAGCGTCGCCAAATTTTGCAGCACCAGGAAGCATTGAGAGAATACCGCTCGAGCCTATTTTTTTAATCATACGGAGCTGCGATAAGTAATCACTTAAAGACAATGAGCCTTTCATAATCTTTTTTTCTAACTTTGCTGCCTCATCCTCATCGACAAGCTTTTGCGCCTGTTCAACAAGGCTTACTACATCACCCATATCAAGAATACGAGATGCAATACGGCTTGCGTCAAATTCTTCTAAAGCCTGAACCTTTTCGCCAACCCCAAGAAATTTAATCGGCTTACCAGTTACATGACGAAGACTTAGTGCAGCCCCCCCCCTAGAATCTGCATCTACCCGAGTTAGGGCAATACCAGTAATATCAACTGCTTCGTTAAATTCTTTTGCAACATTTACAGCATCCTGGCCAATCAACGCATCCACTACAAGCAATGTCTCTTGCGGATCGATCAATTCTTTTAAGCTTTTAAGCTCAGTCATTAGCTCTGAGTCAATATGAAGCCTGCCGGCTGTATCAAATATGACTATATCAATATTATCTTGTTTAGCTTTGCTTAAGGCTCTTTTTGCAATCTCAAGTGGCTTCTGCCCTTCTATAATAGGAAGGGATGCAGCGTCAATAGATTTTGCAAGAACTTCAAGTTGGGTTTGCGCAGCTGGCCTATAAACGTCAAGAGACGTAAGTAATATTTTTTTACCTTGGTTTTTTAATTTTAAAGCAATTTTTGCAGAAAGCGTTGTTTTACCACTACCCTGCAGACCTACCATTAATATATTAGAGTATTTTTTATTGATATTAAGCTTACGCTCTTCAAATGGCGCATCTAAGATTTTTACAAGCTCATCATTGACGATTTTTACAATCATCTGACCGGGGCTAATGGATTTAACAACCTCTTGCCCTATTGCCTTATCTCTAACACCAGTAATAAAGTCTTTAACAACAGTTACAGCAACATCAGCTTCTAAAAGCGCTAGGCGAATTTCTCTAAGAGCATTATCAAGGTCAGCTTCGGTTAAAACTCCTTTCGAGCGCAGTTTATCAAATACTTTAATTAAATTATTAGTAAGCGACTTAAACATATATTTTACTTAAATTATTTTTGATGTATGGTTTTTTGAATATATACTTAAAACTCATAAAAAGCGAATGTTTTGTCATTTAATATTAATCCATGAATCGTACCCTCATGTTTTATTCACCACTATTCTTCATGGAGAAAAGCGATATAAACATGGCCATCAAAGTTAAAATAGTCTTTATAATGCTAATTTTGGATAAGGTTTAGGTTTAAGTTTTGAACTTTTGTTGGTTTGAGCGCGTATTCGGATATACATTGTTATTATATGGACCAAGAAGTTTATGAGTGATCAGTGTCTAGTATGCTTTAAGTTCATATAATTTTTGAGTATATTAAAGACCGACTTAATCAAGCTTGTCTTACGTAAATTAATTTTGTCATTTATCTCCATGCTGTTACTCTTTTTTGAATATTCATGAAACAATGCTATGTAGTACTGACGGATCTAAGGATAAAAAGAAAATTAAGTTATATACCTGATTAGTATATATACTAAGCGTCGGCCTTTACACGGCGCCTAATAAAAGCTGTTGGGATTTTAAGTTGTTCACGATATTTTGTAACTGTGCGTCTAGCGATCTTAATATTAAATTTAGATAATTCCTGAGCAAGCTCTCCATCGGATATAACTTTTTGTCTATCTTCAAGCTCTACAAGTTTTTTAATTATTTCTTTTACTTTAGTGCTTGAGACAATATCATTTGAAGACTTAGCTTGAATACCTCCTGAGAAGAAATATTTCATTTCAAATATTCCACTTGGGCAAGAAATATATTTATTAGTTGTTACTCTGCTTACTGTACTTTCGCTCATAGATATATCCCGCGCTATATCATGGAGTGTAAGAGGTTTTAAATGCAATACACCTTTCTCAAAAAAATCTCTTTGAAAGCGCACAAGACTTTCAGCCACTTTTAATATTGCGTTATTCCTTTGCTCTAAAGAGCCAAGCAACATACTTGCAGATTGATATTTTTCACTTAAAAACTTACGCTGCACTTGATTTTTAACTTTAGGCTTTACCTCATTATAATATTCTTTAGACACTTTAATCCTAGGAGCATTATCTTTATTAAGTTCAACAACAAAATTACCATCTTCATCAATATGGACAAAAACATCAG